>NZ_JABUMQ010000200.1:0-20666 GCF_013336645.1 Myxococcus sp. CA039A
CGTCATTTCGACCCGCCACCCCGGCACCTCGCACACAACCCGGCCGCAACAATCGCGCTCCGTGTGAAATCAGACGGGGCTCCACCGACCGCCCTCCCCGCGAGGCGGTGTCCTTTCTGCATCCAGAACCCTTCCCCCGCACAAACGCCACCGGCCCCACACATCCTCCTGCTCTTGCAACTCAATCATCAACAGCGAGGCGGCTCTGTCAGTGATAACCGCTATAACCGGTTGTGCAGCCTGAGCTGCGAAGTCCCATCCCCACAGGAGAGCAGATGAAACGAATCCAGCTCGCAGGTCTCGTCGCCGCGCTGACACTCAGCGCGCCGGCCGCGCTGGCCTCGGCCCCCGTGTGCAAGGCGGCGGCCTCCCCCGCTTCCCAGCGCGCCACGAAGGTCGGCGAGGACGTGTACCGACGCTTCGAGTCGGCACACCCCTACGCCACCGCGGAGCTGCGCAGGCAGAGCGGTCCGCTGCACACCGACGTCATCACCCACCCGGGGGCCGCGTACATCGCCGCGCACTTCGAGCGGCTGGAGCTGGAGGAGGGAGACTTCGTCGTCGTGCGTTCGCCGGACGGCACGCGCTCGCGACGGTATGACGGCTCGCACCCGGGGGCGCGCGACGGCTTCTGGGCCATGCACATCCCCGGCGACACCGCCATCGTCGAGTTGCACGGCACCGACTCCCCAGGGCGCCGAGGCATCCTCAACCAGCACGGCTACTCCATCGACCGCTTCGCGCGCGGCTACACCAACGCGGAGCAGGGCTTCACGTCCGAGCTGAACAAGGCCCTGTGCGGCGTGGACGACTCGGGCTGGGCTCCCTGCTACGCCACCAGCGAGCCGACCCTCTATGGCCGCGCCCGTCCCGTGGCGCGCCTGCTCATCGGTGGCTCCAGCGCCTGCACCGGCTGGCTCGTGGGCAGCCAGGGCCACATCCTCACGAACCAGCACTGCATCGGCACCGCCAGCGATGCGCAGAACACCGACTTCGAGTTCATGGCCGAGGGCGCCAGCTGTGCGACGAGCTGCGGGAGCTGGTTCGGCTGCCCGGGCCACGTCATCTCCGGCGGCACGCTGGTGCAGGCGGACGCGCCTCGTGACTACGCGCTGGTGCGGCTCGCGGTGAACCCCACCAACAGCTTCGGCTACCTCCAGGTGCGCGGCGCGGGCGCGGTGGTGAACGAGCGCATCTACATTCCCCAGCACCCCGCGGGGTACGGCAAGAAGATCGCCGTCACCTCCACGGACTCCACCGACGAGTCTGGCTTCGCGGAGGTCTACAGCCTGAACGAGGCGTCCTGCCAATCCGGCGGCCCCAATGACGTGGGCTACTTCGCGGACACGCAGGGAGGCTCGTCCGGCTCGCCCGTGGTGGGCTACTCGGACCACCTGGTCGTCTCCCTGCACCACTGCGCGAACTGCCCCAACCGGGGCGTGCCCATCCAGGCCGTCGTCAGCCACCTGGGAGCCAACCTGCCCCAGTGCGCGCTGCCCACCGCCGGCTGCCCGGACCCCAACGGCAACGGCGAGCCGCCCCCGGAGGAGCCGCCTCCGCCGGCCAACTCCTTCACGTACACGGCCACCAACACCAACAACGCGCAGCAGAACACCACCAACAAGAAGCTGGCCCTCACCGCCGGCCAGCAGCTCACCGTGGCCACCTGTGGGCTGACGGGCGCGAAGACCACGGGTGACACGTACATGCGGCTCTTCAACCCCGCGGGTACTTCCGTCGCCACCAACGACGACGCGTGCGGCGGCCGGGGCTCCAGCATCACCTTCACCGCCACCACCGCGGGCGAGTACGAGGTGCGCGCCGGCTGCTATTCCACCGGAAGCTGTGGCGGCACCGTCGTCTGGGAGATTTCCGGGGGCAATCCCCCGCCGGCCACGTCCGGCTCGTTCGCCTTCAGCGGGAGCAACACCAACAGCGCCCAGCAGGCGACCACCAACCGCGACCTCACCGTCACCGCCGGCCAGGTCCTCACCGTGGCCACCTGCGGAGCGACGGGCGCGTCCTTCACCGGGGACACGTACCTGCGCCTCTTCAGCGGCGCCACCCAGTCCGCGGCCAATGACGACGCGTGCAGCGGCCGAGGCTCCAGCTTGAGCTTCACCGCCACCACGTCCGGCACGCTCCAGATTCGCGCCGGCTGCTACAGCAATACGACGTGCAGCGGCACCGTGGTCTGGAACATCCAGTAGCGACCGCGGTCCACCGCGCGTCGCGCTCACGGAAATCCGTGTCCGACGCGGGGCCCGGGCCACGGATTTCCGTGGCCTGGGCACGCCCGCCTCCTCAGTAGGCGTTCTTCGAGAGGAAGCCGCCCAGCGCGGTGCGCACGAGAATCTTCAGGTCCATCAAGAGCGACCAGTTCTCGATGTAGTACAGGTCGTACTCGATGCGCTTCTCGATGCACGTCTGACCGCGCAGGCCGTTGATCTGCGCCCAGCCGGTGATGCCCGCCTTCACCTTGTGCCGCAGGTGGTAGCGCGGAATCTGCCGCTTGAACTCCTCGATGAAGACGGGGCGCTCGGGGCGCGGGCCGACCAGGCTCATGTCCCCCGTCAGCACGTTGAAGAACTGTGGCAGCTCATCCAGGGAGTACTTGCGCAGGACGGTGCCGATGACGGTGCGGCGCGGGTCGTCCTTGGCCGCCATCATCGCCCCGGAATGCTCGGCGTCCACGCGCATGGTGCGGAACTTGAGGATGTGGAAGGTGCGGCCATCCATCCCCATGCGCTCCTGTCGGTAGAGCATGGGACCGCGGCTCGTCAGCCGCACCGCCAGCGCGGTGGCCGCCATGAGCGGCGCGGTGACGAGGATGGCCAGCAGCGAGAAGAGGATGTCGAAAGCGCGCTTGGAGACGCGGCTCCAGCCCTCCATCGGGTCACCCTGGAGCCGGATGATGGGCAGGCCGCCGAACTCCTCCAGCCCGCCGTACAGGGTGATGTACTGGTAGAGGTCCGGCACCACCCTGACGTCCACGGTGCGCAGCGCCAGTTGCTCCATCAGCCGCTTCACGTGCGCCTGGTCCTCCAGCGGCAGCGCGAGGATGACCTGGTCCACCGGCTGCGCATCCAGCACGCGCTCCACGTCGTCCACGTGGCCGATGATGCGCACCCCGTTGACGTATTGGCCCACCTTCTCCGGCCGCAGCGACAAAAGGCCCGTCACGCGGAAGCCCAGCTCGCGGTGGCCCTCCACCGTCTCCACGACACGCTGGCCCAGCTCCCCCGCGCCGATGACGAGGATGGACTTGAGGTTGTGGCCCCGGCGCCGCACCTCGCTCAACACGTAGCGGAACGCCAGCCGGATGCACGTCACCAGCACGAAGGCGTAGACGACGAAGATGACCAGCGTCAGGCGCGAGTAACGCTCCCGCGCGAAGTACGTCGCGGCCACCAGGATGAGCGTCGCGGTGATGGTGGACTTGAAGACCTCGAACACCTCACCCGTGTTCGTCCGGGAGCGGTTCGTCGCGTAGAGCCTCGACTGCTTGAAGGCCGCCGGGAAGATGACGAGCACCATCAGCAGCGAGACGAGCGAATCCTCCCAGGGTGGGATTCCTTCCGTGACGGGGACGATGCCGGAGAACCGCGTGGCGTACGCCAAGGCGAACGCCACCGCGAGCATCACCATGTCCGCGACAACCTTGATGGACGTGTAGAAGCGCTGGAGACGACTGAACACGCCTGGACTCCTGTAACCTGGTCAACGGGGCGCCACCCCTTTGCAAGACTCGCACCCCGGTACAACGAGCACGTGCCCTGCCCGACTCCCTCTGACAGGCTGGCGTCGTAGCACGGAAAATCCCGTGAAACCAACGAGTTACCCCTGCCCCGGGTGGACAGTGACAAGAGGTGGACACGACTCGCTGATGAAAGACGGAGCCTGGGATGACAGCGGCGTCACACCGCCGCCACGCGACGTGGGGATTTCCTCGACACCCTGAGGACGGACTCCACCTCGGACAACATGGCGCGCTGGAAGACAGCACGCCCAAAGCGCTCGGCCTGAGAGCGGGCATCCTCCGCGCGGAAGCCGACCTCCCACGTCTCGAAGCGCCGCACGGCGTCCGCGAGCGAGGCGGGTGTCTGCTCGGAGAAGAAGAGTCCCGTGCGGCTGTTCACCGTCTCCAGCGCCCCGCCCTTGCCGAAAGCGATGACGGGGCGACCGGTGGCCTGGGCCTCCAGCGGGGTGATGCCGAAGTCCTCCTCGGGCGTGAAGATGAGCGCGCGAGCATCCCGGTACAGAGACGGCAGCGCGTCGTCGGAGACGTTGCCGAGGAAGCGGATGTGCGGCGACGACGCCGTCGACCCCAGGCGCGAGGCCTCCTGCCCGGTGCCCACGACCCACAGCGGAGCGCCCAGCGCGCGGAAGGCCTCCAGCGCGATGTCCAGCCGCTTGTAGGGCGCGAAGGCGCCGAGCCACAGGAAGTAGCCACCCTGGCCGCCCCCCTCCAGGGGAAGCCGGGTGAAGCGCTCCAGGTCCACGGGAGGATGGACCACGGTGGCGCCGCGGCCCCAGAAGCGCTGGAGCTTGCCGGCGACGTGGTGGCTGTTGGCGACGAAGTGGTCCACGCGCTCGGCCGAGGCGCGGTCCCACCGCTGGAGCCAGGGACGCACGGCATGGGCCGCCACGCGCACCGGCAGGCGGGTGCGCCCCGGGCCAAAGTAGTCGTCGAACAAGTCCCACATGTACCGCATGGGCGCGTGCACGTAGCTCAGGTGCGGCAGCCCCGGCGGCACGCGCAGCCCCTTGGCGACGCAGTGGCTGGAGGAGAGGACGACGTCGTAGTCGTCCTGGAGGCGCAGCGATTCGATGGCCCGGGGCATCAGGGGCAGGAAGTGCCGGTAGCGCTCGTGGATGCCGGGAATCCGCTGAAGGAAGGACGTGAAGATGCGGCGGCCTTCAATGGCCGGGGACTGGCTGCCGGGCCGGTGGATGAGGGTGTAGATATCCGCGTCGGGCAGCACTTCGCAGAGCGCATCAAGCACACGCTCCCCCCCGCGGTGGGTGACGAGCCAGTCGTGGACCAGGGCGACCTTCACGATGCGGGCCTTCTAGCACCGGGCGTGCCGCGTGCCGACAGCAACGCGAAGCGGGCGCCTGCCCGCCCCCCATGAGGGCCGCGCGTGTGGTACGCCAAGCACGTGGCTCATGTCCTCCTCGACCTGCGCATGGTGCGCGGCCGGCTGCACGGGATTGCCCGCTATGCGCTCGAGCTGGCGCGGCGCGTCCCCTCGCTTGCCCCGGACCTGCGCTTCACCGCGCTGGTGCCCCCCGAGGGCCTGCCCTCGGACCTGGGAGCGCTCGCGCCGCGCGTGCCCATGCATCGCTCGTTCGCGGGGTTCCTGTCCCCGGTGGAGCAGCCCGCGCTGGCGGCGGACCTGGCGCGCCTGTCGCCCGACGTCTTCCACGCCACGTCGTTCGCCCTGCCCCTGTTCTGGAGCGGCCCGCTGGTGGCCACGCTGCACGATGCCAACCACGTGGCGCTGGCCCATCAGTATTCGCCAGCGCAGAGCCTGTACTACCGCGTGGTGGTGGGGCCTCGCGCGAAGCGGGCCGCCGCCCTGGTGACGGTATCCGAGTTCTCGCGCGAGGAGCTGGCGCGGCACCTCAAGCTGTCGCCCTACCGGTTGCAGGTGATTCCCAATGGCGTGGACGCGCGCTTCCAGCCACCCTCCGCGGCGGAGGCCCGCGAGTTCAGGGAGCGCAACGAGCTGCCCGCGCGCTACGTGGCGGCGGTGGGCAACGCGAAGCCCTTCAAGAACCTGGCGCTGTTGAAGCACTTCGCGGCGGACCTGCCGGTGCCCATCGTCCTGCTCGCGGGCAAGGGCGCGGTGGCGCACGAGTTGGGGCTGTACGAGAACGTGATTGACCTGGAGGAGCTGCCCGAATCGGAGATGCCGCTCTTCTATGGCGCGGCGGCGGCGCTGCTGCTGCCATCGAAGTACGAGGGCTTCGGCCTGCCCGCGCTGGAGGCGATGGCGACGGGCTGTCCGGTGCTCGCCTCCGACGCGACGGCGCTCCCGGAAGTCGTGGGCGGCGCCGCGCTGCGGCTCTCCCCCGAGGACCCGGTGGCCTGGCGCGAGGCGACGCTGCGCGTGCTTCGGGACGAGGCCCTGCGCACGGAGTTGACGGACCTGGGCCGCGAGCGCGCCGCGCGCTTCACCTGGGACGAGTGCGCGCGCAAGACGGTCGCCGTGTACCGGCGCGTGCTCGAAAGCCACCCGCCTTCTCCTCGTTGACGGAGGCGGGGTCCGAGCCCGCGACAGCTAGCGGGACGCCGGACGCGCGCGCAGCACGTCACTGCCCTCGCACAGCCCCAGGCCCCAGATGAGGGCGAAGGAGAGGTGCACGCTGGAGTGGAATGGCAGGTAGTGCACCAGCGCGAGGATGTGGAAACCCACGAAGGACAGGAGCGCGCCGGTGGCGGCCAGCGAGCCCGCGCGATAGCGACGGATGAGCGCCAGCCCCAGCAAGCCATGCATGGCCAGCGTCAGCAGGAGGCCCACCAGCCCCGTCTCGGCCCACACCGTCAGCCAGAGGTTGTGCGAGTCGGTGGCCAGCAGGTCGGTGATTCCCGACTCCCCCTGCCGCGCGAGCACCGCGGCCTTGTGGTTGCCGAAGCCCACGCCCACCAGCGGGTGCTCGCGCACGAGGCCCCAGCCCACCGTCATGGCCAGCTCACGCTCACCGCCGTAGATGTTGCCCACGGCCTTCTCCATGCGGGCGCGCCAGGCGGGTGAGGCCAGGACGACCACCACCAGCACCGCGATGAGCCCCAGCCCCGCCTTGCGTGCGACTCCACTGACCAGCAGCAGCAGCGCCACCACGCTGACCAGCAACGCCGCGCCCAGCGCCGCGCGAGCGAAGGCGTTGTAGATGGACACCAGCATGCCGAGCACCACCGCGCCCGCCAGCACCCGCCGCCGCGCTACCTCGGAGCCGCCCAGAATCGCCAGCGCGGGGCCCATCGCGGCAATCGCGCCATGGGCGAAGCGCAGCCGGTGGAAGAAGACGCCCCCGGCCGCGTAGCGCGGAGACGTCTCCGTGCCGAAGTTCTCGTGAAGCCGGCCCGGGTTCAGCTTGAGGAACGCGAAGGGCTCCCAGGGCCAGCGCACCCGGTTCTGGAACATGCCCAGCGCCGCGGCGAACAACCACCCCGCCGCCACCGTGCCCGCGAGCGCCAGCCACGGCACACCCACCGTGCCCACGCACGCCACGGCCGCGCCCGCCACCGAGTCCAGCACCTGTCCATAGCGCGAGCTTCGCGGCCACCCACTCGCAGCGCCCGTCAGCAGCGCCAGCCCGGGAGACACCACCTGCCACGCGCACAGCGCCACGCTGGCCAGCACATAGGCGCGCACGTCGGGGGCGAGCTTCAGGTGGCGCCGCGCGGCCAGCACCAGCGCCAGTAGCACCGCCGCGGACGCGGCCACTTGAAGAACGACCTCCGCCAGCACCAGGCCCACCGCCCAGGCGAGCAGCACTCCAGCCACGGCGCGACGAAGGAATGTGTCCAGCCGGGGCTGGGCGAGAAGGTCCATGGATGGACTCACGCTACCTCACCGCGAGCCAACGGCGGGGCATGTGAAGAAAGCCCTCGCGTCGCAGCCACAGCGCCCCGGCCGCCAGCACGAGCAGGACGGGGGGGGTCCACGCGGCCACCAGCGGCGTCAACCTCTCGGTGAGCACCAGCGTGCGGCACACCATCATCAAGCCCCACATCGCCACCGCGACGAGCAGGCCCTCGACGATGGCGGCGGTGAGGTGCCCTCGGCGATTCGTGCGCAGCGCCAGCCCCACCCCCAGCAGCGCCGCGGGAAGTGCCGCCAGCGGATAGGCGAAGCGGTTGTGCAGCGCGAGCTCGAACTGCTTCGTCGCGAGCCCCACCTCCCGGCGCGCGACAATCTGCTCGCGCAGCTCCCGCACCCGCATCTGCTCCGGACGTCCCGGCCGGATGCGAAAGGCAGAGGCGGCGATGCCCAGCTCATATTCGGCGCTCTCCAGGCTCTTCACGGAGGTGTGCTTCTCCCCGGTGAAGGCGCGCTCCACCACGCCCATCAGCCGCCAGCGCGTCCCGTCCACCCACTCCATCCGCGCCGCGTCCAGCCGCCGCTGCAGCTTGAACTCCCGCGACAGCGTGAAGATGGACACGTCCTGGAAGCCCTCCTGCGCGCTGCCCGCGCGGAGGAAGAAGATGTGGTCGCCTCGTCGGAACCACTGCTTCGGCGTGTAGTAGAAGCGCCAGTCACCCCAGCGGTTGAAGCGCTGCGTGGTGATTTCATCGACGCGGCGCCCGGCATGCGTCGCGACGACTTCATCGAAGGCGATGAGCCCCGTGCACGCCATCAACCCGAAGGCCAGCACCGGCGCGTACAGCGCCGTGGGCCCGAAGGTCAGCGCCCGGATGGCCGTCACTTCGCCTTGCTTGCGCAACGCGGACACCGTCGTGCCCGCGGCCAGCAACAACGCCGCCGGTCCGAGCTGCTGCACCGCCATCAGCGCCTTGTACCCGTAGAGCTTCGCCGCGTCCGTCACCCAGCCCGGCCCGGTGTACGTCTTCGCGCGGTCCACGAAGTCCACCACCACGAAGACGAGCACCAACCCACCGAGGATTCCCAGCGCGTAACGAACGTAGGTCCGCAGCACGTACCCGAAGAGCGTCAGTCTCACCGGACCGTCCCAGAGCGGCTCACCCGATACAGGGCCACCGCACCCACCAGCATGAAGACGACGTTGGCCAGCTGTCCCGCCAGGGGTGCCGGCAGCTTGCCCTGCTGCCCCAACTGCTCGAAGGCGCGGCTCAGCAGGTAGTACAGGACGTAACCGCCCAGTGTCAGCAGATAGCCCCACGCCCGGCCCGCCTGTCGCCGGCCGATGGCCAGCGGCGTGCCCAGCAGCGCGAAGGCGATGGGAGCCAGCGCGCCACCGAGTCGGCTGTGCAGCGCCATCCTGAAGCCGCGCGCATCCCCACCGCTCGCCTCCGCCTCGCTCGCGGCCTGGAGCAACTCCGATGGCGTCAGCTCTTCCTTCGCGGAGGTGAAGCGACCCCGCTTGCCCATGGACGCGCCCACGCCCACGCTGATCTCCGCCCGGTCGAAGTGGATGACGCTGTAGTCCTCGGAGGCTCGGCCGGAGCGGTGTACCTCTCCATCCTCCAGGGCGAAGCGCAGCACCTCGCCACCACTGGACGTCCCCACCTGCCCCCGGTGCGCGAGCACCAACAGCGGCGAGCTCGCCTCGCGGTCGTCGTGCAGCAGCACGTTGGTCCACTTCCCATCCGGGGACACCTGCTCCGCGTACAGCGTCAGGTCGCTCAGGTCCTCGTAGAAGGTGCCGGACTTCACGTCGCCCACGACGTTCTTCCGGATGACCTCGCTCACCAGCTCCTTCACTCCCGTAAGGCCCCAGGGCTGCGCGGTGGAGGTGATGAGCAGCATCAGCGCGCTGAGCGCCACCGCCACGCCCATGGGCGCGAACAGCAGGCGCGTGGGCCCCACCCCCAGCGCCTGGAGCGCCGTCAGCTCGCGGTCTTCTCCCAGTCGCCCCAGCCCCAGCAGGATGGCCAGCAGGAAGGCGATGGGCAGCGCCATCATCAGGAAGTGCGGCGTGAGATAGGCCACCAGCCGGCCCAGGTCCGTAATCGTCACCGACGAGCCCAGCAGCACGTCCGTGCCCCGCAGGAACTGCATCACGAACAGCAGCAGGAACATGAAGGCCACCCACACGCCGAGCGGGACCAACAGCTCCTGAAGGAGATAGCGGGAGATGCGCGTCACGGTGCCGCCTTCAGCCCCTTCACGCCGATGTCATGACGAAAGTGCATGCCCTCGAAGCGCACCGCCGCCACCGCCGCGTAGGCTCGCTCTCGCGCTCGCGCCAGGTCATCGCCCCGCGCGCACACCGTCAGCACCCGTCCGCCGCTCGTCACCAGCACCCCGTCCCGCATCTCCGCGCTCGCGACGAACACCGTGGCGTCCTCGGGGACCGCATCCAGCCCGTCGATGCGCTGCCCCTTGCGAGGCGCCTCCGGGTAGCCCTCCGCCGCCAGCACCACGCCCACCGACGCGCCAGGCGCCGCCACCAGCGGGCGCGCCTGCAACTGTCCACGTGCGCACGCGTCCACCAGCGGCAGCAGGTCTTCACCCAATTGCATCATCAACACCTGCGTCTCCGGGTCCCCGAAGCGCGCGTTGAACTCCAGCACCTTGGGTCCGTTGCGCGTCAGCATCAGCCCCGCGTACAGCACCCCCTTGAAGGGCAGCCCGCGCCCGCGCAGCACCGCCAGCGTCGGAGCGATGACGCTCTCCCCGACGTCGGCCAGTTGCTCCGCGTCGAGGAACGGCGCCGGGCTGTAGGCCCCCATGCCGCCGGTGTTGGGGCCGGTGTCGCCATCGCCCACGCGCTTGTGGTCCTGCGACAGGGGCAGCATGACGTAGCGCTCGCCGTCACACAGCGCCATGGCGGAGACCTCCTCGCCCTCCAGCAGTTCCTCCAGCACCATGCGCTGCCCCGATGTGCCCAGGGCCGCCACCGCGCGCACCGCCTCTCGCGCGGAGTCCACGTCGTGCGCGACGATGACCCCCTTGCCCGCCGCCAGCCCATCCGCCTTCACGACGATGCGGCCTTGCGCCACCGCGTAGGCCTCCGCCTCGACGGCGTCCGTGAAGGTGCGGAAGGCCGCGGTGGGGACTCCCGCCTCGGCCATGATTTCCTTGGCGAAGGCCTTGGAGCCCTCGATGAGCGCCGCGCCCGCCACGGGCCCGAAGCAGGGGATGCCCGCCTTCGCCAGCGCGTCCGCCACGCCGGCCACCAGCGGCGCCTCCGGTCCCACCACCACCAGGTCCACCGACTCCCGGCGGGCGAGCGCGACCACCTCGTCCGGCGCATCCGCCTTCACGGGCACGTTGGTCGCAAGCTTCGCCGTGCCCGGGTTGCCGGGGGCACACCACAACCGCGTGAGCCGAGGACTCTGGGAGAGCTTCCACGCCAGCGCGTGCTCACGGCCTCCGGAACCCAGCAACAGGACCTTCACATCCACCTCACCGTTCCAACAGGTAGAGCATCCGCTTGGCCGGGAGGTACGCGGGGTCCAACCCCACCACCTTCACCAACTGAGTTCGCGCGTCGTCACGCCGCTGCGCCGCTTCCAGCTCCGCGAGCCGCGCCTTGGCCGACAGCAACGTGGGAGACAGCCCCAACGCCTCGCGCAACGAGCGCTTCGCCGGTTCCACCTGACGGCTCTCCGCCAGCACCAGCCCCTGCGCCAGATGCGCCACCGGCAGCTGCCGCCCCGCGGACACCGCGCGCGTCGACAGCGCTCGCGCCTCCGCCAGGTTCCCCCGCCGCAGCGCGATGAGCGCCCGGTACGACAGCGCGCCCGCGTTGTTCGCGTCCGACTCCAACACGTCGCGGAAGTGCCGGTCCGCCGCGTCCAGGTCTCCCTGGTGGAAGCGCAGCAAGCCCTCGTAGAGATACGGCCCCGGGTCCTCGGCGTTCTCCGCCAGCGAGAGGATGACGTCCTCCACGCCCCTCACCGTCTCCGAGGGCCGCATCCAGAAGCGCGTCGCCACGGGCCTGGGCTCCAGCCGCAGCGGGTCCGCGCGCAGCGCCAGGTTCAGCGCCCGGAAGGCGTCCTCGCGCCGCTTCGCGCCCGCCGCCGCCACGCCCGCCAGCAGCTGCGCGTCCAGCCGACGCTCATCCCGAGTCAGTGCATCCTGAAAGCGCTCCAGCGCCTCCGCGGGCTTCTTCTCCAGCAGCAACAGCCGGCCTTCCAGCACCAGCTCCAGCGCGCGGTCTTCCAGCCGCCCCTTGATGCCGTCCAGGTGCTTGCGAGCCCTCGCCGCGTCGCGCTGTTCCAGGGCGACGAGGAAGACCTGCAGGTGCGCCTCGGGCAGATCCTTCACCAACCCGAGCGCCTCCTCGGCGGACTTCACTCCCGCCTCGCTGTTGCCCGCCGCGCGCTCCGCGGCGGCCAGATGGACGAGCACCTCCGCCACATCGCGGCCACCATGGCTGTCGCGGCTCTTCAGCAGCGCGCGCAACTCGCGCACACCCGTCGCGGGATTGCCTTCCATCTGGTAGCGCAGCACCGCGAGCGGCAGCAGGGCGCGCAGCTCACCGGGGTCCGCCTTCACGCGCGCTTCGTACAGCCGGCGCGCCTCGCCCACCTCGCCCACCTCTTGATAGATGCGCGAGGTCGCCGCCAGGCTGTCCCAGTCCCTCGGGTCCACCGTCAGGCGCTTGCGCAGCGTCTCCAGCGCGAGCGAATACTCACCGTCCGACTCGTGCGCGAGCGCGCGGTAGTACTGGATGCGCTTGAACTCCGGCGCCAGTTGCTGCGCGGAGTCGAAGTGCTTGCGTGCCAGCCCGCCCGACGTCGACAGGTACGCCCGACCCAGCACCAGATTGGCTTCGGCCTTCTGCTCGTTCGTCGCCTGCGCCTGCACCAGCAACTCGTTCGCCAGGGCCTTCGCCCTATCGAGCGGCTCGGACTGTCGAGAGCGCGTCAGGAGCAGGTTGGCGTGCGCCAGCAGCAGCAGCGGGGTGCGCCCCGCGCGCGACTCCGACGCCTCGATGAGCGCGCTCGCCTCCGAGAAGGTGGACTCATCCAGCCCGGCGCCTCGCCCCAGCGCCAGCGCCTGGACGTAGCCCGCGATGGCCGCGTCGCTGCGAGGATCCAGGAGCAGGGCCTGCTGGAAGGACTCCTCGGCCTCCGAGTAGGAGGAGCGCTCGTCGCGGGCGAGTTGCTGCTGCCCCTCCGCGAGCCGCTCCGCGCTCGTGCCTTCCAGCATCAGGTACTTCAGCTTCCACCGGGGCAGCACCGCCTTCACGGCCTCGGGAATCACCGCCACGGGAGGAGACTCCGTCCGACGACGCTCCTGCTCCTGGTGCTGCACGAAGAAGTAGCCGCCCACGCCCGTGCCGACGACGAGCAGCGTCAGTCCACCGACGAGCGCCCAGCGTCCTCCCCTGGAGGAGCCGCGCGAGCCCGGCATTTCCGCGGAGCCGGAGCGAACGTTGGACTGACTCCGGGCCGCACCCGACGCCGCGCGGGGATTGCTGCGGGGCTCGGAGCCCAGCGAAGGCACACCGGACGCAGCACGCGAGCCCTCCCGGGGCATCAGCTCCAGCGAATCGGAGCCACCCTCCTCCGGCGCGGTGAGCGGAGGCAGGAAGTCCGCCGTCCCGGGCGCGGCGACGGGCACCGGGGCCGCCGCCTTGGGCGCCCCTCCCGCGGGCTCACGCTGTCGACAGTCGTCGCAGATGCCGAGCGCCTGGTCGAATGGATCCAGCAGCGGCTTGTTGCACGTGCGGCAGCCCATGGTCGCGGGCTTGGGCGCGGCGGCCGCGACCGGAGCCGACGCCGTGCGCTGCGGCGCCGCGGCTGCCGGCGGTGCCACAGAGACCGGCACCGCGCCGGGCTCCGACGAGATGCGCGCGACGGGCGCGGGTGGAGCCGTGGGTGCGGGCCCGAGGAAGTCGAGCAGCGGATCCCCTCCGCCGGACGACTCGGGAGCCGGCCCCAAGGCCGCGAAGGGATCCACGGGGGGCGCCGTCGCGGGAGACGGCGCAGGCAGCGCGCCGAAGTCCGCGAACAGGTCCGCTTCCGGCGCCGCGGCTTTCGCGGGCCGGGCCGGTGGGGCGGGCGGCTCCACGGCGGCGGGCGGATTGCCGAAGTCGCCAAACAGGTCATCCGCCGGAGGTGGCGCGGACGACGCAGGGGTGGGCGCCGAGGGACGCGGCGGTGCGGCCGGCACGTCCCCTGAGGGCACGGCCGAAGGATCGCGCCGGACGAGCTGCAAGTTCCGGCAACGGGGACACTGCGCGCGGACACCCTTCGCCGTGATCAGTCGATCATCGATGGCATAGGCAGCCGCGCATTTCTGGCAGACGATGCGCATGAGTCAGTGCCGGAAGTGTCGCACTCCGGTCACCACCATGGCCATCCCATGTTCGTCGGCGGCCGAAATGACCTCCGCATCCCGAACAGAGCCGCCTGGCTGGATGACGCACGTCGCCCCTGCCCTGGCCGCCTCGTCCAGGCCGTCCCGAAAGGGGAAGAAGGCATCCGAGGCCACGGCGGCCCCCTGGAGGGCCTGTCCGCCGCGCTGCATCGCGATTCGGACCGAATCCACTCGATTCGTCTGTCCGCCGCCCTGGGCCAGCAGCTGGCTGCCAGAGGCGAAGACGATGGCGTTGCTCTTGACGTGCTTGCACACCTTCCAGGCGAACCGAAGGGCCCGCTCCTCGTCCGGTGTGGGTGCCCGCTTGGACACCACCTTCCAGCTCAATTCCGGCTCCACCGCGTCCCGGTCCATGAGGAGCAGCCCTCCGGACACGCTCCGGCCATCGAGCTGAGCCCTCGGCCGGGCGGTCGGCGAAGCCAGCGCCGCCCCCGCCTCCAGGAGCCGCAGGTTCTTCTTCGCCGCGAGCACCTGGAGCGCCGCCTGCGAGTAGGAGGGCGCGATGACCGCCTCCAGGAATGTCTCCGCCATGGCCTGGGCCGTGGCCTCGTCCACCTCGCGGTTGAACGCGACGATGCCACCGAAGGCGGAGATCTCATCCACCGCCCGTGCCGTGCGGTACGCCTTCACCAGCGAGTCATCCACCGCCACACCACACGGAGTGTTGTGCTTGATGATGACGGCGGTGGGGTGCTCGGGGAACTCGAGCACCAGCCCCAGCGCGGCATCCAGGTCCAGGATGTTGTTGTACGAAAGCTCCTTGCCCTGCAGCACCCGGGCGAAGCCCACCGTCGGCTCCGAGGGCGCCGAGTGCTCACGATAGAAGGCGCCGCGCTGGTGCGGGTTCTCCCCGTAGCGCAGGTCCTGCGCCTTGCGGAACGACAGCGACAGCTCTCCGGGGAACGGCTCGCCCGCCTCGGCGGACAACCACGCGGAGATGGAGGCGTCGTAGGCCGCCGTGTGCGCGAATGCCTTGCGCATCAGCTTGCGGCGCGTCGCCTCGCCCACCGACTTCTGCTGCTCCAGCTCCGCGAGCACCGCGGGGTAGTCGTCCGGGTCCACGACGATGGCCACGTGACGGAAGTTCTTCGCGGAGGCGCGCACCATCGCGGGCCCGCCGATATCAATCTGCTCGATGACCTCCGCTTCGGCCGCGCCCGACGCCACCGTCTGGCGGAACGGATAGAGGTTCACGGCGACCAGGGAGATGGGCTCGATGCCGTGAGCCTTCATCTCCTCGCGGTCCGCCTCCAGCTCCAGCCGACCGAGGATGCCGCCGTGGATGCGCGGGTGGAGCGTCTTCACACGTCCGCCGAGAATCTCCGGACTGTGTGTGTGCTCGGACACCTGCGTGGCGGCGATACCGGCGCCCTTGAGCGCCTCCAACGTGCCACCCGTCGACAGCAGACGGTAGCCCAGGCCAACCAGCCCCTGGGCGAAGGGAACCAGACCTCGCTTATCGGAAACGCTGAGGAGAGCCAGCACGTGTGCGCCTCGGTGTGCGGGGAGCGGCGGTAGTAGCAACCACCCCCTGGGGTGTCAACGCAACACGTCGGCGCTACGTCGGCGGCAGCAAGCCGCCGGTCACTTCAAGGCTTGCGGGCCGAGACAGGAGGCTCGGCCTCGGTGGCCTCGCGCAGCTTCATCAGCCCGCGCGTCTCCACCTGACGGATGCGCTCACGGGTGAGGTTCATGATTTCCCCCACCTCCTCGAGCGTGATGCCGCCCTTCTCCGCCACGTCCAGGGCGCAGGTGTGCTCCAGCTCCCAGATTTCCTTGTCCGGGAAGTTGAGCTTGATGGACCCCGTCTCCGGATTCACATCCAGATAGAGGTTGTGCTTGCAGGAAACGAACATGCACGGGCGCGGACCGTTGACGCAGTCGGCGCGGGTGCGCGGACGCGTGTCGTCCATCTGCTTGAGCAGGTCCGCTTCTTCCGGGTCCACCTGACCCGTGAGACGTCGACGGCGCAAATCACGCGCCATCTCCTTGCGCGACATCGTCTTGGACCGTCGGCGCTCCTGCGCCAGGTCCTCTTGCGCCTGGTCTCCGCCCTCCTCCACTTGCTTCACTTCCGACATGTCCCCTCCACGTGAGGCCAGTCTAACCGGGTCCACCGGCTCCAGGGCCGGCATCTTATTGCGAACTCATCGTTTCGTCTTCGCGTGCGGTGACTGCGCTGCCCAGCCGGGCCACGTCCCGGACCAGATCCTGCGCTCTTTGCCGCAGCGTTGCCAACTCCGCCTCGAGCGAACGTCGGTGCTCTCCCCCGAAGGCTCGCTCTCCCAACTCGTCCCGCAGCCCATCCAATAGACCGCCGAGGTCCCGCTCCACCTGGTCGATGTGGTTGCTGTGGAACACGAAGGACTTCTTGATGTCCTCGAGGGTGTGCCCCTCCGCCATCATCTTCTTGATGACGTTGATGCGGCGCACCGCTTCCACCGGATAGAGCCCCAGGCTCCCCTGGTGCTTGCCCTTCCGCCCCACCCGACGGCTCCTCGGTAGCAACCCCGCCTGGACGTACTTGCGGAAGGTCGCTTCCGACAGACGCACGCCCCTCGGACGAAAGATTTCCAGAATCGCGCTCGCGGGAAGTCCTCCCGCGTTGTCGCGCTCAATCCGAGCAATCTCGTCGGGAGCCAGCAGGTCCATCGGTTCCATTGAATATAAGCTACTCAGAGGAGGACACTGAGTGCCAGAAACAGGCCTTCGGTGTCAAGGCAGACCGCTACAGGTCCGTTGCGGTGTCGGCCGGTTCACGTTTCGAGAAAGAGGGCGCGAGGACGCGTCCGTGCGTCACGGCGCGGTGTCACGACGGGGGTAGATGGAGACCCGGAGCGCTTCGAACAGCACGAACCGCGGGCGAGACGACGGCGCCCGTTGGGCACGCACGCGTCAGCGCGGGGTCGACAGGGGGATGCGGGATGCGCCGAGGTGGCGCGGGCTCAGCGGCCGCGCGGCGCGCGGAACTCGCGCGTCACCGTGGCGCCGGCGGTGATGGTGACGTCGAAGCGCTTCTCGCCCAAGGGGTGCTTGAACAGCAGCGTGTACGTGCCGGGGGGCAGCTTGTAGGAGGCGCGTCCCGAGACTTCGCCCAGGCGTCGCCCATCCAGGAACACCGTCGCGTACGGGGTTGCCCGGAGTTGGAGCAGGCCCGTCGCGCTGGGCGCGGCTCGCGGCGTGGATTCCGAGCGGACCTCCGGGTCGACGGCCTTCGAGCCGATACCAAGAACGGCCTCTCGCTTCAGGCCTTCCACTTCCACATCCGACTCGGAGGGCACCGGCTCGGGGCTCGCGGCGGACGGAGTGGTGCCTGATGCGACGGAGCCCGGCTCGGCCTGGGACGGCGTCACGGCGGGCACCGGGCCGTTCGTCTCCTTCACGACACTTCCGCCAGGCTCGCCCCCAGGAGGCGCGCTATCGGTGGGCGCCGGTGGGGTGGCTCCGGTGGGCGTGCCGTCCTTCGGAGCGGCGGCCAAGGGGCCGTTGCCAGTGGTGGCCGTCTCCGTCGACGGGTCTCCTCGGAGACCATTCATCACCCCGGCCCCCACGATGAGCAGCAGCCCCAGTCTCATGGTGAGACCCAACATGCGACGAGGCCGGAGCCACACCGAGGGCTTCGGCCTTCCCGGCGAGGTATCGGTGACAGTGGGGACCTCGCTGCCGGAGAGGGACTGAGGCCCCCCCTCTCGCGCATCCAGCACGGGCGCTCGGGTCGAAGGTGCGGTCGACGCGTGCCCACTGGAGGTTGCCCCGGCACCGCGCTCCTTGGAGTCACGCTGTTCGTGAGAGGCGGTCGACAGCTCAGGAGCCACGGACGCAGACACGACATCGGCACGCCCGGAGTTCGACGGGAGGGCCATCTCCGAGGCGGGCGTCAGCGCATCGGAGGAGTCCCGCTCGCTAGCATTCGCCGGGAGATCCTCCTCCCAGGCGCCGTCTTCCTCGGAGTCTTCCCACGAAGCCCCGATACTCCCCTGCTTCGCAGGGCTCATCGCGTCTGCCTCGCGTGAGGGACGCACGGCCTGCCCCGACTCGGAGTTTTGTCCGGAGGGCTCGACGTCGCCGCGCGCCACCTCGTCGCCACCCAGCGAGGAGCGCTCCGACTCGGCGCCTCGCGACGAAGCATCGGAAGGAGCCTGCGTCGCGACCGGCGCCAGCCCACCCGAACGGCTCGGTGTCTTCGTGGGCACCGACGTGCTCTCGGCGCGGAGCCCAGCGCCAGTGCCCGCTGAGTTCATCGCCACGGATGCCAGCTCGCCCGAACGGCTCGGCGCCTTCGTGGGTGCCGATGTGTTGTCGGGGTGAAGCCCTTCCCCCCTCGAACCATTCGCCACGGGCGACAGCCCACCCGAACGGCTCGGCGTCTTCGTGGAGGCCCGCGCGAAGTCCCCCTCCCCCTGCGAACCACTCGCCACGGGCGACAGCCCACCCGAACGGCTCGGCGTCTTCGTGGGCACCGGCGTGACGTCGGAGCGCGGACCTCCACCGCCCCCCTCCTCCGACGAAGCCACGGCGGGCGTCCCCTCGGGACGGCTCGGGCGCACCGTGGCGATGGGCGCGGCCAACGGCGGCAGCGGCGCGTTCGCGCGAGGCACGGGTGACGAAGCCACCGCGGGCAGCGGCATCATCGGCGTGGCCATGGGTGGCAGCGGCACGGACAGCGCCTCCACGTCCTCACTCCGACGGGGAAGCACGAACGTGGACGCATCCACGTCCTCATCGGGCGAGGACGGCACCGCCACCCCCACGCGTCCCGCCGCCATCACCGCCGTGGGTTCCCTGCGCGGCGCTGGCACATCGTCATCATCGTCGTCGGGAACCGGCGTCCCCTGGACCACGTGCGTGCGCTCCTGCACCGTGGGCATCGCCTGCGTGAGGCTCCCGGGGAACAGGCGCCGCAGGAAGGCTCCCAGGTCCGTGTCGTCCACCGACGTCGCGTGCTTCAACACGCACTGGGCCAGGGCCCGCTCCAGCTCACCCGCCGTCTGGAAGCGCGCGGACGGGTCGCGCTCCAGCGCGCGCATCACCACCGCGTCCAGCTCCGGGGGCACCTCCGGGTTGAGCCGGGCCGGCGGAGCAATGGCGCTGTGCTGCACCGCGCGCAGCACCGCCAGCTCCGAGTCCCCGTCGAACAACCGCCCGCCCGTCAGCATCTCCCACAGCACCACGCCCAGCGCGAAGAGGTCCGTGCGGGAGTCCACCGCCTCCCCTCGCGCCTGCTCCGGGGACATGTACGCGAACTTGCCCTTGAGCACTCCGGGCTGCGTCAGCTTCTTGCCGGCCTTCGCGATGCCGAAGTCCGTCAGCTTCACCGCGCCGTCGTATGACAGCAGCACGTTGTGCGGCGTGACGTCCCGGTGCACCAGGTCGAGCGGCTGCCCGTTCACCTTCAGCCGATGCGCGTAGTGCAGCCCCCGGGCCACCTCCGCGCCAATGTGCGCCACCAGCATCGGAGGCACCGGGTCCATCATCTCCTTGGACCGCCGCCGCAGCTCCCACAAGGAGCAGCCACGCACGTACTCCATGGCCAGGTAGTACGTGTCCTCGTGCTTGTCGAAGTCGAAGATCTGCACCACGTTCTCGTGGTTCAGCCGCGAGGCCAGCCGGGCCTCCGCGATGAACATCCCCACGAACTCCGGGTCGCTGGCGAGGAAGGCACGCACCCGCTTGATGACGACTTCCTTCTCGAAACCCTCCGCGCCCCGCGCGGTGCACAGGTAGATCTCCGCCATCCCGCCCTCCGCGAGCTTGCGGCGGACGACGTACTTGCCGATCTGCATGCCGGCGACGAGCGTCAAGAGGGCTTCCGGAACATGCGCTATTCGAACTTCACACTCACCACGTTGAGGTCGATGGCCTTCACCTCGATACGTCGACTGAGCGTCTTCTTGAGGTCGGGGTTGAAGAATTTGCAGTCATAGGTGCCGACGCGCAGCTCCACCGCCTCGAACGGCGTCTCCCCCAGCTTCTTCCCTCCGCACGTCACCTCCGCCCACGGCCGCACCGCGAAGCGGACCTTGGCCGTGCGCGTCTCCGCCCGCGACTCCTGCCTCGGAGGACGCGGCGGCGTCACGGGAGGCGCCACCCGAGCCTCCGGATGCAACGTGAAGCGCTCCACCTGCTCCGGCCCCGAGCCCACCGTCACCGTGCGCTCACTCGGCTGATGCTTCGCGGCCTCGACCCGGACTGCCAGCGCCACCCCCGGCGCGGCCTCCAGCATCACCGGCGCCGCGCCCTGCGGCCGCCCATCCACGATGACGACGGCCTGCGCGGGCTGCGCCTCCACCCGCAGCCGCACCTTCGCCACGGCCGCGGGCTCCTGGGCCGGCGGTGCGTTCTCCACGGCCACGGGCGGCGTCTCCGGCACATGCGCCTGCTGCACCACCGGAACCAGCCGCAGCACGCCCAGCGGCACCGGCCCCGTGGCCTGGACCTCCAGCTCCGTCCGCAGCTCCTGGTAGCCCTCGCGCGACAGCACGAGCGAATAACGCCCCTCGGGCATCGCGGGCAGCGTCACCGGCGTGCGCTCCGCCAGCTCCTGCCCGTCGAACATGACCCGCGCCCCCGTGGGCACGGACTCGACGCGCGCGGGCGCCTGCGCGGCGGGCCCCGGCTTCAGCCAGCCCCACAGCAGCACCAGGACCACCAGCCCCAACCCCACCGTGGGAATCCACCACC
>NZ_JABUMQ010000201.1:0-20507 GCF_013336645.1 Myxococcus sp. CA039A
GAAGGGGAGGGCCGAGGGGCCTCCGGAGGCGCCGTGCGAGGGGGCTCGGCGATGGCGACGCCGCGTGAGCGCAACCGGTACAGCGCCTTCTTGGCGAGCTTGGCCAGGGGCTTCACCGCCGAGGCGGACAGGGCCTCGGGCAGCGCGACCTGGCCGTCGAGCACGGCGGCCTCCAGGAGTGCGGCGGCGAGGGGCTCCGGGAGGGCTTCCACGGAGGCTGGCGTCGCGGTGGCCAGGTCCTTCGCGAGCGCCCGTGCGGCCTCCACCACCTGGACGGGAAGGTCAGGCAGCGAGGTGCCGGCGCGCAGCGCGTCCAGCAGGGAGCGAGGGTCCAGGGCGGAGGATTTCATGCGGGCCTTGTAACGCGCGAAGCGGGCCCCGGGCATCGCTCGGGCCGGCACGCCGCCCACTGGCCCACATTCGTGCGCGGCGCGGCTTCAGCGGCGGCGCACCAGCCAGCTTCGGCCCGACTGGCCCACCACCGTCAGCTCCGTCTGGAGTCGCGCGCCGAACACCTGCGAGGGGTGGACGCCGCGCACCACGAAGGTGTCGTACCAGGCCCCCTGCGTGTCCAGGTCCACGTCCTGCGGGCGCCACTCCGACGGGAAGGTGGGCGGCACCTCGTCGCGATAGCGCAGCGGCGAGTGCGGCGTGGAGGCGAACGTGAAGTTCGGCACGCCTCCGCGCTCACGGGCCAGCACCGCCGCGGAGTGGATGAACACGGGGAAGCGCACCACGCGCGAGCCCGGGTCATAGATGAGGCCCATGACACGAGGCCGCTGGGCGGTGGCCGCCACCAGCCCCTCCCACTCCGTCGCCTCGCGGGAGAAGGCGCGGAAGCCCCGGCCCAGCGTGAAGGCCAGCACCAGCGTGCAGGCCGCGGCGGCCCACTTGAGGGGCAGCCGCCACTCCGGAATCGTCGCGGGCGCGGTGGCCACCAGCAGCGCGGCGGCCAGGTGCGCGTAGCGCGTGTTGAGGTAGTAGACGTAGCCGCGGATATCGAACGGCAGCAGGAAGTAGAGCGCGAGCGCCAGCACCCCCAGCCCCAGCAGCCGCGCGCGTGCCACCGGACCTTGTGTGCCCCTGGGCCCCGGACGCACGAGCGCCGCCACCCAGCCCGCGAGCGCCACCGCGCCCACCGCGTACATCGCCCACCGGTCCGAGCCGTCGCGCAGCGTGTTGGCGAGCACGTCGAACAGCTCCGCGCGGTTCTGCGCGAAGCTCTTCCAGCCCAGGTTCTGCGGGGAGAACGTCGGGCCCCACGCCTTCCAGGGCGCGCCGGGCTGGATGTCCGGCGGCTCGCCGAAGCGCAGCACCACCCAGCCCAGGAACAACGCCACGCCCGGCACCACGCCCAGCAAGGCCGGCACGCGGGGCCGCAGTCGCTGCGCGAGTCCACGAGCGGTGGCGTCCTCCGGCACGGCGGTGGTGAGCAGCAGCCACGGCAGCCCGAGCGCGAGGAACCCGAAGGCCTGGACATGGAACAGCAGCACCGTGACGAGGCAGACCGCCAGCGCCGCTGTCCAGCCTCGTCGCCGGGGCACGTCCTCCAGCGCCCGCACGAAGAAGCCGCAGCACAGCAGCGTCAGCGGCAGGGCCGCGCAGTAGTTGATGAAGCCCCAGCCGAAGCTGTCGCCGTACGCGAAGGGCAGGGCGAGCAGCGCGGGCCACGTGGGCCGGCCCAGCGAGCGCAGCAGGAAGCCCAGGCTCAGCGGCAGGCCCACCACGTACGCGGTGAGGAAGACGCGGTTGGCCAGGTCCAGCGGCAACAGCCAGTTCAGCGCGCTGACCAGGTAGTAGTAGCCCAGATAGGGCGTCAGCGCGTGTCGTGCCTCGAACAGCTGGGGGTACAACGTGCTCGGGTCATCCAGCCGGTGCAGCACGGAGATGAGGTACAGGTGCTGCGGCAGGTCCACCATGGGCAGGTGGCGCGAAACCCAGAGGGGCAGTGCGCCCAGCACCAGGGCGGCGATGTGAATAAAGCGAGCGTTGGGGTTCGTCACGAGAGGTGCCGGACTGTATGCGCCGCTTTCCTGCCCGGCGAGCAACCGACGCGGGGCGTCTGGAGCAGCGCGTCGGGGTAGACAAAGGTATGGCCGTCGACCTTGGCAGTCGACGGGGGCTGCGCTATAGGCGCCGATGGACGGGAGCCGAGGCCGAGAGTCTCCCGAAGGAGAGCATGCACATGACACGCAACGCGACGATGGTGGCCGCGGGGCTGCTGGCCAGCGGTCTGCTGCTGCTCGCTCCCCGCGCGGCGAGCGCCTGTGAGGCCCACGCCCAGGCGGCACGGGAGAAGTCGGCGGAGGCCCAGAAGCCGTCGCCCGACAGCGCCTCTTCGGAGGCGGCTCCCGCCCCCGAGAAGGCGCGGCCCACGGGCGGTGAGGTGGACCGTCCACTGGACGCGCTCGACTCGCTGATGGCCGCCAAGTGCCAGTGTGGCAGCAAGGCGGACTGCACCTGCAAGAAGGGCTCGTGCGAGTGCTCCAAGTGCCAGAAGCCCAAGCGGCAGGTGATGGACGCGCTGCGCGGCCGTCCCGCCGAGCTGAAGCTGGACGAGGCCCGTCGCTACGACGCCTCCGCCGGCATCTTCATCTGAGCGACTCGGCGGAGCCCTTCTCCGCCTTGAGCACCAGCAGCGGCGGCAGGGCCACGCGCTCGAAGCGCACCAGTCCCGCCGCGCTGGTCGCCGCGCGCAATGTCGCCTCCGCCCGAGGGTGAAGGCCCACGCGGCGGTGCAGGAATCCGGACGCGGAGCCCGGCGGCGCATAGGTGCTCGCCACCCAGCGGCCCCCCGGACGCAGCACCCGCGCCACCTCCAGCATCAGTCGGCCCAGGTCTTCCAGGTAATGCAGCGAGTCGGCCATCAGCACCGCGCCGAGCGTGCCGTCGAGGAAGGGGAGCGCGGGGGCCTGTGCCCGGAGGAAGTCCACCGTGGCGCCCGCCTCGCGTGCCTGGGCCACGCCTTCTTCCAGCATGGCGGGGGACAGGTCCTGGCCCGCGACGAGGGGAAAGGCCGGCTCTCGCGCGAGCCGCCTCGCCACCAGGCCCGTGCCGCAGCCCAGGTCCAGCACCGGTCCGTCGGGCGTGCCCAGCAGGCTGCGGTAGAGGAGGTACTCGCTGTCCGTGTCGAGCGGCTGGCGCAAGAGGGCGCGCTGGAGCGCGGGGCGCACATGACGCTCGTAGGAGCGCGCCACCCAGCGACTCTCCAGGCCCCGCTGCAGTCCTCCGGCGGAGCCATGCTCCAGCACGAGGTCCGCGACGCCCTCGGCCACCGGATAGCTGGCGCGGCACTCCGGGCAGCGCAGGGGGCCGAACATCAACACCGGCGTGGGCGCCTCGGGACGGAGGGCGCCTCTGCGGCAGCGAGGGCAACGAAGGAGCTGGACGAGCGCGTGCCGCATGAGCGGCGGAGGCTACCGTCCCCCGTCCGGCGCGAGAACCGCTTTGTATGCCGCGGACCGCTTCAGGCGGACGGGCCGCTCGGAGCCGCCGCCACCCGCTTGTCCTCGGCCACCAGGACGGGCCAGCCCCGGGCCATGGCTTCGCGGAAGAACACCGCCAGCTCCTTGCGGCTGTGGTTCACCGCGCCCTGGAACGGGTCGATGAGGGCTTCCTCGCCCAGGCTGCGGGTGGCGTTGAGCTCCACCGGCGTCCCACACCGCTCGCAGCGGATGGACACCTGCCGCACCAGCGCCACGGGCACCGCGTACCGGGCACCGCAGTCGCCGCACTTCCACACCAGCGCGCGCTCGCCGGCCTCGCGACGGGCCAGGCTCTCCAGCTCGTCCGCGAGCCTGAGCAGCGCGGGCAGGTCCTGGGGCGGCTGGGCGAAGACGGCCGACGGACCGAACCCCGCCTCGGGGGAACCCAGCGTGGGAGGTCGGTCCCCCTGGAGCAGGGCGCGCATGCGGTCCTTGGCGCGGACATCGCGGAACTCGGCGCCCGCCAGGGCACGCTCCACCGCCTCATGGACCGGGGGGAGGTCCGGCTCGAGGCGCTCATCAACCGGCAGCGACTGGGGGTGATTCACCAGCCGGTGCGACGGGACTGCGAGAAATCGGAAGGCCACGGATGGCTCCATTGCACCCCGGCCTTTCCGGCGCAAGACGCGAGTTGGCAAATGTCCGCTGTGACGACAGATTCCGCTCTATCTGGACCACTCCAGCATGAGCTGCAACGGCGCCCGGGCCGCCTCGCGCAGGTCCTCCCGCATGGTCAGCTCCGGCGTCCGCTCCTTCATGCACTTCCAGAGCTTCTCCAGCGTGTTGAGCCGCATGTACGGGCACTCGTTGCACGCGCAGCCGTTGTCGGGGGGCGCGGGGATGAAGGTCTTCTGGGGCGCGCCCTTCTTCATCTGATGGAGGATGCCCGCCTCCGTCACGACGATGAACTTCTGCTTCGGGCTCTTGAGCACGTAATCCAACAGCCCCTTCGTGGAGCCGATGAAGTCCGCGTGCCGCAGCACCGCCTGCTCACACTCCGGATGGGCGACGACCTCCGCGTCCGGATGCTCGACCTTGAGCCCCACCAGCTTCTTCTCGCTGAAGATTTCGTGGACGATGCAGCTGCCCGGCCACAGCACCATGTCCCGGCCGGTCTGTTTCATGACGTGGCGTCCCAGGTGCTGGTCCGGGGCGAAGAGGATCTGCCGGTCCCTGGGCACCTGGTTCACGATCTTCACCGCGTTCGAGGACGTGCAGATGACGTCGCTCATCGCCTTCACCGCCGCGGAGCTGTTGACGTAGCTCACCACGAAGGCGCCCGGGTGCTTCTCCTTGAAAACCTTGAAGGCCGCGGGCGGGCACCGGTCCGACAGCGAACACCCCGCCTTCAGGTCCGGCAGCAGGACCTGCCGCGTCGGATTCAGGATCTTGGCCGTCTCCGCCATGAAGTGCACACCGCAGAAGACGATGACGTCCGCTTCCGTGCGCTCCGCCGCCTGCGCCAAAGCGAGGCTGTCTCCAACGAAGTCCGCGACATCCTGGACTTCGCTCTCCTGGTAGTAGTGCGCAAGAATCACAGCGTTCATGGAACGCTTGAGCTCCTGGATTTCCTGCGCGTAATCCACCTCGGTGCTCATGGGCCCTCCTGGCCTGGTCGACATTTAACTCGCCCGCCGGTGCCAGGCCACCTCGTCGGAAGTTGGCTGCCGGGCGGACGGACGCCTGTCGCTGGCGCGCCCTGGGTCGACTCTGCCACCGTCCCCCTTCGTGCAAGAGCGGTGGATGGTCGCATCACCTGACGGCGCGGAGAGGGTAGACTGCGCGCAATCCTCCGGGTCGGCCCGGAGGGAGGCAGTCGCCTTGCTGTCAAGCTTGGACAAGCCACACATTCGGGGTCGAGAACACGCGATCGGCTGGTGGAGAGGGGGCGGCACCGGACCTGTGGCCCGTGGGCAGACGATGGCTCTGCCCCTTCTCCATCTGAACGCCTTTCCCGTCGAGGAGAGAGCATGAGTGTCCCCACTCAGGACGTCCTGATTGTGCATCCGAACGAGGGCCGGCGCGCCGCGCTGGCCGAGGTCCTGGGAATTCACCGCGTGGTGGCGGTGGAGTCCCAGGTCGAAGCCACACGGAGGATGGAGTCCTCCGCGCCCACCCTCATCATCGCGCCCCCGGAGAACGCGCGGCGTTTCCTGAGACATGTCGACAGGGCCGCCCCGGAGGCCGTGCGCGTCTTCGTGTGCGCGCAGTCGGACCGCCAGGGACTGGAGGAACTCGTGGAGACGGCCGCGGAGGGGCACGTCTTCAATACGCTGGACGACAGTCTCACCATCCCCGAGCTGGGCCGGCGCATCACCAACATCCTCCAGCTTCGCGCCTCCGCGCGCGTCACGCCCAACTCGCGGATGGAAGCGGGCTTCCGGCTCCTGGGCCGGGGCTACACCGCGCGCTGTCTGGACGTGGGCAACTTCGGCGCCGCGCTCCAGGTCCCCATGGATGCGTCGGTAGGCGCCTTCCTTCCCGGCGCCGTGCTGGATGACCTGCACATCGAACGCGAGGGCCGCTGGGTCCTGAAGTCCCGCCGGGCCCTGGTGCGTCACGTCAGTCCGGTGCGCAATGGCGCGGAGCACGCGCTGCGGCTGGGGCTCTCCTGGAGCGGCTCGCTGGAGGAGACGTCGGCGGCGCCCCTCGCCGTGGTGCGCGACCCGGTGAGTGTGCTGGCCGCCCTGCGCAAGGCGGTCCGCCGGGGCTCCGCCCTGTGGGTGCACTACCCGGACACCCCCTCGGTGCAGTTCATCCTCGAGGCGCCCCTGGTGGACCTGGTCGATGGCCGCTCGGTGCTGCGGGGTGTCAACGTCGGCGGCTGCCCCATCTCCGCCGGCGACGTGCTGAACCTCTCCTTCGAGGTGAGCGGGCAGAGCTACCTGGGCGCCACCAGCGTCCTGCAGCGCGGGGAAGGGGCCGTCACCCTGAGCGTGCCGCGCACCCTGGGGGTGCAGAACCGGCGGGGCCTGCAGCGCTTCCGCCCGGGACCGGACCACCGCTTCCTCGTCTCCTTCAGCGCGCCGTTCAGCGGCAAGCGCATGACGCGCTCCGTGCTGGACATGAGCAGCCGCGGCCTGTCCTTCGCCATCGACGCCTCCTGCGAAGTCCTCCCCGCCGGCTCCCAGCTGGAAATGTCGCTCTTGCTGCCCGACGGCAGCGAGGTGGCGTGTCGCGCGGAGGTCCGCTCGGTGGATGGGGTGTCCTCCGGTGAGGGCGCGGACAACCCGCTGCGGCCGTACCGCTGCGGCGTGCGGTTCCTGGAGGTTCCTCCCTCGGTCCGCAACGCGGTCCTCTCCGCCTTCATCTCCTCGCGCAACCAGACGGTGGCGGACGGCGGACGGTTCCCGTTCCAGGACATCTGGCGGATGATGGAGGCGGCCCACTACGGCTTCCATCCGGACTACCCCTTCGGGGGCGAGGCCAGATACCTCGACGACCTGGAGCGGACGCACCATCAGCTGTGCGCGTCCGGGGAGCTGGGCAGCTCGCTTGTCTACAACGACGCGGATGGCGTGCAGGGGCACGTCGCGGGCCTGCGCATCCACTCCCGCACGTGGCTGGTGCAGCACCTGGCGGTGCGGCCGGGCTTCCACCGGCAGGACCAGATTGCCCACGAGCTGTCCGCGCTGGCCATCGAGCTGGGCGAGGCCCACGAGGATATCGACTTCATCCGCTTCTCCTGGCGCGAGGACAACCGGTGGCCGAGCCGACTCGGCACGTGGTTGCTGCGCGTCATGGACAGCCACGGGCTGAGCTGGTTGCGGCACTTCCAGTACATGCGCCTGGAGCTGGACGGCACGGAGCCTTCGCCCCAGGGCTCGCTGCCCGCGGTGCGCGAGGCGTCCGACGCCGACTGCGCGCGCCTGGAGTTCTTCCTGCGGGAGCGGGGCGAGGTGGTGCGCGTGCTCGCCGAGGACCTGCAGGCGGACCAGATGCGGCTGGAGGCCCTGTCGTCGCGCTACGCGGCCCACGGGCTCCACCGGGCCCGGCGTGTCTTCGTCGTGGATGGCGAGACGGGCCCGCTGGCCATCGCGCTCCAGGAAGAGGGCAGCCCGGGCATCAACCTCATCGAGAAGACCAATGCCTTCTGGTTCGTGGTGCTGGAGCCGGGGCACCCGGACGAGGCCGCCGCGGTGCGCGCGCTCATCCAGCGTTGCGAGGAGCACGCCCGGGAGCACGGACGCTCCGCCGTGGTGGCGCTCGCGGCCGACGAGGACTTCAAGGCACTGGAGGCCGCGGGCTTCACGTCCCACGGCCGCTTCTCCGAGTGGTTCTTCCACCGCTCCATGGTGCGCCGGTGGGTGGAGCTGTTCCGTTCCATCTTCGAGCGTGTCCAGCGCACGGGAGGAGAGGCGCGGGCGCGCGGCCGCGCGGCGCGGGGGAAGGCTTGAGCTACATCATGGAGTCCGAGGCGGAGACGCGCCGGCTGCTCCTTCAGGAGCAGGCGGACGACGCCCGCGCGCTGCTACTGGCCACCGGGCTGACGCCGGGGGCCCGGGCGCTGGATGCGGGCTGTGGCCCGGGTGGAATCTCTCGGACCATGGCGCGCATCGTCGGCGGTGAGGGCAGCGTCCTGGGCATGGACCTGAGCGACGTGCGGCTGGCCGAGGCCATCCAGCGCTGCGCGGGGCTGCCCCAGGCGCGCTTCATCCGGGGAGACATCCGCCGCACGGGCCTGCCCGACGCCGCGTTCGACTACACCTGGAGCCAGTACGTGCTGGAGTACCTGTCGGACCGGGACGCCGCGCTCGCGGAGCTCATCCGCGTCACCCGGCCGGGTGGCCGCGTCGTGGTGTCCGAAATCGACGGTCAGGGCCTCAACAACTGGCCGCTCCCGGCGGGGCTGGAGGAGGGCGCGCGGTGCTTCGAGCGGGGGCTCGCCTCCCAGGGGTTCGACTTGTTCGTCGGGCGCAAGCTGTTCCAGTCCTTCCGTCGGGCGGGTCTGCGCGACATCCGGGTGCACGTGACGCCCCAGTATGTCGTCGCCGGCACGGCGGATGACCGTTTCCTGGCGGACTGGGAGACGCGCTTCGCGGCGCTGGCTCCCGTGGTGACGCCCGCCTTCGGCTCCGAGGTCGCCTATGGTGAGTTCTGCCAGGCCTACCTGCGGATGCTGCGAGATCCGGATACGCTCAAGTATTCGGTGTTGGTCGTCACCGAGGGAGTGCGTGCTTGAGCGAAGGGATAGGGGAAGTCATGTCAGGCGGGGGGCAGGAGACGCCCGACAATGCCCCCGAAGTCAGCGTGCGCACGACGTCCACGTTGCTGCTGTATTTCGAGCGCACGTACGGCGTGGAGCGGCTGCAGGCGCTGTGGGCCCGGCACGACATCCCGCTGTCGCTGGAGTACCTGCGCACGCACGCCAACTACATCTCGCTGCCCTTCCTGGAGCGGCTGTCCGCGCTCTTGATGAAGGAGTCCGGCGATGTGCACTTCATGCGCAACGCGGGCCTCTTCCTGGCCACGCCGGAGGCGATGGGCTTCGCGTTCTACCTGCTGCGGGCCTTTGGCTCGCCGCGCATGTGCTACCTGAAGACCATCGAGCTGGCGCCCAGCTACAACCGCGTGGGCAGCTTCCACGTGGAGTTCCTGGAGCAGAAGCAGCTGGTGCTCACGTACTCCAGCAAGACGCCGGAGAAGAGCCGCAACATCTGTGAGCTGCGCATGGGGCAGTTCGCCTCCATCCCCACCATCTGGGGCCTGCTGCCCGCGGAGGTGCGCGAGTCGGAGTGTCAGGTGCTGGGCGCGCCGGTCTGCCGCTATCACCTGTCTTGGGCGGACCCGATGTCGCAGTGGGGCCACCACCTGGGCCTCTTGCTGGGCACGGTGAGCGGGCTCGTCGTTGGCGCGCTGGGCTGGGCGCACCCCGTCTTCGGCGTGGCGTCGCTGGCCACCGCCGGCTTCTCCATGGGCGGCTGGCTGGACGGGCGGCGCGAGCTGAAGCGCAAGGACGAAGCGCTCCGCTCCCAGAACCAGGCCATCATGGGCTCGCTGGTGGAGCTGCAGCAGCGCTACGACGAAATCTTCCGCGCCAACGTGGCCCTCGAGGACCGCGTCGCGGAGCGCACCCAGGCCCTCAAGGAGGCCAACGGCAAGCTGGGCGACGCGCTCTTGCGCCAGCAGGAGCTGGACCGGCTCAAGAGCGAGTTCTTCGACAACGTCAGCCACGAGCTGCGCACCCCGCTCACCCTCATCCTGCTGACGCTGGAGTCGCTGGAGCGCCGGGGCGAGGAGAACAACCCGGAGGTGGTCATGCAGCACGTGGCCACCATGGAGCGCAGCGCCCAGCGCCTGTTGCGCCTCATCAACAACCTGCTGGACCTGGCGCAGCTGGAGTCGGGCAAGGCGCGCCTGCGCTACCAGCCGCTAGAGCTCAACGGCTTCCTGAGCACCGTGCTGCCGCCGTTCCATGCCATGGCGGAGCGGCAGGACGTGTACCTGCGCCTGGAGGGGCAGGAGGTGACGCCCGTGGAGGTGGACCACGAGCGCATGGACATCGTCTTCCAGAACCTGCTGTCCAACGCGCTGAAGTTCACCCAGACGGGCGGGGTGACGGTGCGCGTGCACGAGGACGACAAGGACGTGCTGGTGGACGTGGAGGACACCGGCCAGGGCATCTCCCAGCAGGACACGAAGGTCATCTTCGACCGCTTCGCCCAGGCGGACAACAGCGGCACGCGTCGCTTTGGCGGCACGGGCATTGGACTTGCGCTGGTGAAGGAGACGCTGGAGCTGCACTCGGGCGGCATCAGCGTGACGAGCGAGCTGGGCAAGGGCTCCACCTTCCGCGTGCGGCTGCCCAAGGGCCGCGCGCACATCCGCGAGGACCTGCGCGAGCGCCGCCGCGCGGAGATGCCCGTGCGCCGGGAGCGCCGCATCTCCGGCTCGTTCCCGTCGCTGGAAACGGGCGTACCCGACAACGGCCGCGCGTCCGTGGTGGCTCCAGCCAGGGACCACGCGGGGCCGGGGCCGGATGCGCCCCGCATCCTCGTGGTGGAGGACGACGTGGAGATTCGCGGCTTCATCGCGGGTCTGCTGAAGCAGCACTACCGGGTGATGGAGGCCGTCAACGGCGAGGAGGGCCGGCAGCGCGCCATGGCGGAGCGGCCGGACCTCATCGTGTCGGATGTGATGATGCCCGTGCTGTCCGGCCTCCAGATGCTGGTGGCACTGCGCGAGCAGACGGCGACGGTGGACATCCCCGTCATCCTGCTCACCGCGCGGCAGGAGGTCTCCGCCAAGGTGGAGGCGCTGGGCACGGGCGCCAATGACTACCTGGGCAAGCCCTTCAGCCCGCGCGAGCTGCTGGCGCGAATCGAAACGCAGTTGCGCCTGCGCGAGGCGGCGGTGCGCTCCGCGGAGAACGAGCGGCTGGCGGCCATCGGCCTGCTGACGTCGGGTTTCGCGCACGAGGTGCGCAATCCGCTCAACGGGCTGATGAACGCGCTGACGCCGCTGAAGGAGGTGCTGTCGGACAGCTCTCCGGACGCGGAGATGAGCCGCGCCATGGTGGAGGTGATGGAGGAGTGCGGCCAGCGCATCCGCCACCTCGCCGAGTCGCTGCTCGCCTTCACCCGCTCCTCCGACTCGCCCATCATGCTGTCGCTGGACACGCTGCTGGACTCGACGCTCGGCGTGCTGACGTGGAAGGTGCCCTCGGGTGTCACCGTGGAGCGGGCCTACGAATGCACCATGCCCATCCAGGGAGACCCCGGCTCGCTCAACCAGGTGTGGCTCAACCTCCTGGACAACGCCTTGCGCGCCGTGGGCGAGCAGGGCCGCGTCCGCGTCGCCACGTCCTGTCAGGGCGACGAGGCCGTCGTCACCATCAGCGACAACGGCGTGGGCATTCGCGCCGAGGACATGGAGCGGCTGTTCCAGCCCTTCTTCTCCACCCGCGCCGCGGGCGAGGGGACGGGCCTGGGCCTGGCCCTCAGCCGGCGCATCATCTTGAGCCATGGCGGGCGCATTCAGGTCCGCAGCACGCCGGGCAAGGGCACTCAGGTAGAGGTGCACCTGCCCCTTCGTCCCCCGGGGGGACGCTCCTCGTCAGGCAACGGCTCCGAGGGGCAGGGCGAGTCGCGCGTGGGTCGGCTGGGCTGAGGTGCGGGCTTCACGACGCGCCCTGACGTGAACTGAGCGGGCCAGGGAGCTGGGGAATTCTCGGCCGCCCCTGTTGTCCACTTGCGCATAGCTGTTGCGCTGTCTGCTACAGTCAAGTGCTCTTTCAGTCACACCCGACCACCGAAGCGAAGGAAACCACGGCATGCAAGGAACCGTAGCCGCGGGCGCTGCCCGCCAGGGGCACCCGCGAGGGCTGTATCTCCTGTTCTTCACCGAGATGTGGGAGCGCATGTCGTATTACGGCATGCGAGGCCTGCTCGTCCTCTTCCTCACGAGCAAGGTCAACGGTGGGTTCGGGTGGACCACTGGCGAAGCGCTCAGCCTTTACGGGACGTACACCGGCCTGGTGTATCTGACGCCCATCGTCGGAGGCTTCATCGCGGATCGGTTCATCGGTCAGCGCAAGGCCGTGGTGCTCGGCGGCACGCTGATGATGATCGGCCACCTCGTCCTGGCGCTCCCCAACGTGACGATGTTCTACGCGGGCCTGGGCTTCCTGATTGTGGGCAACGGCTTCTTCAAGCCGAACATCTCCACCATGGTGGGCGGGCTGTACGCGCCGGGGGATGGTCGTCGCGACAGCGCCTTCACCATCTTCTACATGGGCATCAACCTGGGCGCGATGTTGGGCAACTTCATCTGCGGCACCCTGGGTGAGAAGTACGGCTGGCACTACGGCTTTGGCTCCGCGGGCGTGGGCATGTTCCTGGGCCTCGTGGTCTTCATGCTGATGCAGAAGAAGCTCTTGGGCCCGGTGGGACTGGCGCCGGTGAAGCCGTCGCTGGAGGCGCGGGCCAACGGGACCGCGGAGAAGAAGGGGTTCTCCAAGGACGAGATTGACCGCATCGTCGTCATCTTCATCATCGCGGTGTTCGTGGTGGCGTTCTGGACGGGCTTCGAGCAGGCCGGTGGCCTGATGAATCTCTACACGAACGAGAAGGTCGACCGGACGATGTTCGGCTGGGAGGTTCCCACCACGTGGTTCCAGAACTTCAACTCGTTCTTCATCGTCGCGCTGGCGCCGGTGTTCGCGGGGCTGTGGAGCTGGCTGTCGATTCGGGGCAAGGCTCCGAGCATCCCGGTGAAGATGGGCCTGGGGCTCGTCTTCCTGTCCACGGGCTTCGTCTTCATGCTGGGCGCGTCGAGCCAGAGCGCGACGATGGGCAAGGCGGCGGCGCACTGGGTCATCCTGGCCTACCTGTTCCACACCATGGGTGAGCTGTGTCTGTCGCCGGTGGGTCTGTCGATGGTGTCCAAGGTGGCGCCGGCGCGCATCGTCTCCGCGATGATGGGCGTGTGGTTCCTGGCGAACGCGGCGGCGAACAAGCTCTCCGGCGTCATCGGCGCGTACTCGGAGAAGCTGGGTGAGTTCGACGTGTTCCTCTACATCAGCCTGGGCACGGGCGTTTCGGGACTCATCCTGCTGGGCGTGGCGCCCATCCTGAAGCGGATGATGCACGGCACGGACGAAGAGAAGCCGCCCGCGCCCCAGGGCGCGTCGACGCAGGATGGTTCCTCCGTGGCCGCGGCCTGAGTCCAGACGACGAGAGGCGCGCTCCCTGAGGGAAGCGCGCCTCTTCGGGTGAAGCATCTGACGCCGGAGCTCCTCTCGGATTCGAGGGCTCCGGCGTTGCTCTTTTCTCAGGCCGACCGGGCGGTGATTCCCGCGGCGTTGCGCTCCTCGGTGGGGAGGGGCGCGGACGTCTGGAAGTAGTCGCGCACCACGTAGCGGCGGGCGACCAGCGTCATCCCCACGGCGGCGATGAGCGCCATGCCCGCGTAGAAGAAGAACTGCCCGGAGCCGGAGAAGATGTTGAGCGCCGCGGAGATGGCCACCGCCACGTTGGCCAGCGTGTTCGTCACCAGCCACACGCTCTGGATGGTGCCCTTCATCTCCCGGGGCGCCTGCGTGTACGCGAACTCCAGGCCCGTGGTGGACATGAGGATTTCGCCGAGCGTCAGCACGATGTACGGGAGGATCTGCCAGGAGATGTTCAGCACCGTGCCGCTCTCCATCGCCACCTGGAAGATGCCGGCGATGATGAACGACACCGCGCCGAACACGAGCCCCAGCGGCATGCGCCTGAGCGGCGTCAGCTCCCAGCCGGAGCGCTGGAACAGCGGGTACACCACCGCCGTCAGCAGGGGGATGAGCAGCATCACCAGCAGCGGGTTGATGAACTGCATCTGACTGGGCTGGAAGGCGAACCCCAGGATGTTCAGGTCCATGGAGCGCGCCTGCACCACCCAGGTGGACGCCTTCTGGTCGAACAGCATCCAGAAGAACGGCACGAAGGGCAGCATCAGCCCGCTCACCCGGAACACCGCCTTGACGCCCTCCACCGACTCCGAGGGGTGCGCCGCCTTGGCGCCGTCCAGCCAGTGGCCGCCCTGGCCCCGGTTCTTCAGCGCGCTGCCCACCACCTTGAAGAACGAGTGCGGGTTGGCCCCCGTCGGCGGGACGATGACGTAGTGGCGCCGGCCCAACCAGAAGATGATGGTCGCGATGAACATCAACACGCCGGGGATGCCGAACGCGACGGCCGGCCCGAAGTTCTTGAGCAACAGCGGGATGAACAGCGACGCGAAGAACGAGCCGAAGTTGATGGTCCAGTAGAAGATGGCGAAGAGCTTCTTCACCAGGTGGCTGTTGGACTCGTTGAACTGGTCTCCCGCCATGGCCGCGACACACGGTTTGATTCCGCCGCTGCCCACCGCAATCAGCGTCAGGCCCGCGAAGAAGCCCGTGGCGTTGTTCTCGAAGATGGCGAGAAACGCGTGGCCCACGCAGTACACGATGCTCAGCCAGAGGATGGTGCGGTACTTCCCGAAGAAGCGGTCCGCGAGATAGCCACCGATGAGCGGGAAGAAGTACACCCCCGCCATGAAGGTGTGCATCAGGCTCTTGCCCTGTGCCTCGCGCAGCCCTGAGTCGGGCACCGCGTTCTTCAGCAGGTAGTCGATGAGGAACACCGTGAGGATGTTCCGCATCCCGTAGAAGCTGAAGCGCTCACACGCCTCGTTGCCGATGATGAACGGTATCTGCGGCGGGAACTTGTTGTTCTGCGCGGCGGGACTCTCAGCCATGAGGCGGGGTGCTCCCTGGTGGAGAAAGGTGGGGGCTCCAAGAAGACAAGAGGCCCAACCCTACCCAACGCGGGGCCCGGACTCCACCGAAGCCCCTCGCGGCACGTCCTCTCGTCCAGGCGGGCGGCCCTCTCCTCCACGGAGGGGCGACCTCCAACCCGGCCTCGCGGTCCGCCTGCCTTCAACCCGTGCGGGCCACGTGCTTCACGCTCCGCTTCGCAGTCCCACCGGAAATCTCCCGTCTGCCCAAGGCCCGGTTCCGGTGACAGTGCGTCTTTGTTGATACACCTTAAGCGGGCTGGGCTGGTTTGACAGGAATTGATAAGGCCCTAGAATGCAACAGACGTTGTCAATGATTTCGAGGCTCACACCCCACCTGTGAAGTCTTCCTCCAAGGTGGACGGGGGGTTGGGGGTGAATGAAGGCACCCTCAGCCCCCCGCTCCATGTTTTGGATGCGGTGGGAGTGTTCAGCCCGGTGCGGCGTGCTGCACGGGCGTCGAGCCATCCACGCGCTTGCCGACGCGAGCGCGCCGGCTCTTTCCCAGCACGTGCGCCAGGTAGCGGCCGGTGTGGCTGCCCTGAACCTTGGCGACGCTCTCCGGGGTGCCCACGGCGAGCACCTGGCCGCCGCCCGCGCCACCCTCGGGGCCCATGTCGATGAGCCAGTCCGCGCTCTTGATGACATCCAGGTTGTGCTCGATGACGAGCACGCTGTTGCCCGCGGCCACCAGCCGGTTGAGCACGGACAGCAGCTTGCGGATGTCCTCGAAGTGCAGGCCGGTGGTGGGCTCGTCGAGGATGTAGAGCGTGCGGCCGGTGGCCACGCGCGCCAGCTCTCGCGCCAGCTTGATGCGCTGGGCCTCGCCACCGGACAGGGTGGGGGAGGGCTGGCCCAGGCGGATGTAGCCCAGGCCCACGTCGCCCAGCGTCTGGAGCACGCGCATGAGGTCCTTGTGCGCGGAGAAGTGCTCCATGGCCTCGCGCACGCTCATGTCGAGCGTCTCCGCGATGTTCTTCCCCTTGTAGCGCACGCGCAGCGTCGCCTCGTTGAAGCGCTTGCCGGCGCACACCTCGCACGGCACGTACACGTCCGCCAGGAAGTGCATCTCCACCAGCTTGACGCCGTCGCCCTCGCACGACTCGCAACGGCCGCCCTTGACGTTGAAGCTGAAGCGGCCCGGGCCGTAGCCGAACGTGCGCGCCTCCGGCGTCATCGCGAACACTTCACGGATGGCGTCGAACAGCTTGGTGTACGTGGCGGGGTTGCTGCGCGGGGTGCGGCCAATGGGCCGCTGGTCGATGTCGATGACCTTGTCCAGGTGCTCGAAGCCCAGCACGGCCTTGTGCTTCCCGGGAGACTCGCGGCTGTCGTACAGGTGCTTGGCGAGCGCGGGGTAGAGAATCTCGTTGATGAGCGTGGACTTGCCCGCGCCGGACACGCCGGTGACGGCGGTGAAGATGCCCAGCGGAATCACCGCGTCCACGTCGCGCAGGTTGTTCTCCTTCGCCCCTTGAATCACCAGCTGGTGTTTGGGATTGGGCGCGCGGCGCTGCTCGGGGATTTCAATCTCCAGCCGCCCGGACAGGTAGCCGCCGGTGGTGCTGTTCTCGTCCGCCATCACCTGCTTCGGCGTGCCCTGGGACACCACCTGTCCCCCCAGCTCGCCGGCGCCCGGGCCGAAGTCCACCAGCCAGTCCGCCTCCTCCATCGTCTCCTCGTCGTGCTCCACGACGATGACGGAGTTGCCCAAATCCCGCAGGCGCTTGAGCGTCGTCAGGAGTTTGCCGTTGTCGCGCTGGTGCAGGCCGATGGAGGGCTCGTCCAGGATGTAGATGACGCCCGTCAGCTCGCTGCCCATCTGCGACGCCAGCCGGATGCGCTGGCTCTCGCCGCCCGACAGCGTGGAGGCGGTGCGGTCCAGCATGAGGTAGCCCAGGCCCACGTCGACCAGGAAGGACAGGCGGCTGCGAATCTCCTTCAAGAGCTCCGTGGCGATCTTCCGCTCCTGCGCCGTCAACCCCAGTTCGCCCAGGAACCCGAGCGCGTCGGAGATGGTCAGCCGGCTCAGGGCGACAATCGAGTGTCCGTGCACCTTCACCGCGCGGCTCTCAGGCCGCAGGCGCTCGCCCTTGCAGGAGGGGCAGGGCTTGTTGCTGAAGTACTTCTGCAGCTCGGTGCGCCGGGCCTCGGACGTGGTCGTCTTGAAGTTGCGCATCAAGCGCTCGACGAGCCCCTCCCACTCCATCTTGTACTGGCCGTTCTCGCCCCACTCGACGGTGAAGCTCTTGCCCTTGCCGCCGTTCATCAGCGTGTCGCGCTCGCGCTTGGACAGCTTCCCGTAGGGCACGTCCAAATCAATCTTGAACGCCTTCGCCAGGCTCTCCACGAAGTCCGCCGTCCAGCCCTCGCCGCGATTCATGCCGCTGGCCCAGGGTTCAATGGCGCCGTCGCGGATGCTGCGCGACGGGTCCGGGACGATGAGGTCCGGGTCCATCTCCGGCCGGGTGCCCAGGCCGTTGCAGTCCGTGCACATGCCCAGCGGGTTGTTGAAGGAGAACGACGCGGGCGTCAGGTCGCCAAAGGAGATGCCGCAGGCGGGGCACGCGTTCAGCTCGCTCATCACCCGGTCCGACGTGGACGCGCCTGCCTCGTCGGTGATGATGAGGGTGCCCTTGCCCTCGCGCAGCGCCGTCTCCACCGAGTCGGTGAGCCGCGTCTTGATGTCCGGCTTGAGCACCAGCCGGTCAATGACGAGCTCGATGTCGTGCTTGGACTTCTTGTCCAGCTCGACGCGCTCCTCCAGGCTCTTGAGCTTCCCGTCGATGCGGGCGCGGGCGAAGCCGCGCTTCTGCGCCTCGGTGAGCAAATCCTTGTGCTCGCCCTTGCGGTTGGTGACCAGCGGCGCCAGCACCTGCACCTTGCTGCCCGCGGGCATCTTCAGGATTTCGTCGACAATCTGCTGCGCGCTCTGCTTGCCCACCTTTCGGCCGCAGTTGGGGCAGTGCTGCACGCCGATGGAGGCGTAGAGCACGCGCAGGTAGTCGTGCACTTCCGTGACGGTGCCCACCGTCGAGCGCGGGTTGTTGCTCGCCGCCTTCTGCTCGATGGAGATGGTGGGCGACAGGCCCCGGATGGTGTCGTACTTGGGCTTCTCCATCTGCCCGAGGAACTGGCGGGCATAGGCGGAGAGGCTCTCGACGTAGCGTCGCTGACCTTCCGCGTAGAGCGTGTCGAAGGCGAGCGAGCTCTTGCCGGACCCTGAGACTCCCGTGAAGACGACGAGCTTCTTCTTCGGGATGTCCAGGGAGACGTTCTTGAGGTTGTGCTCCTTGGCGCCTCGGAGGGAAATGACGTCGGGCTCGGACATGATGGGCGGGCGATTTACCACTGAATAGGTGTTCCGGTAGTGGGAAAACTCGTGACGGTGGGTGGATGGTCGTCAACGCGCGGCGTTGCGCCGCCACTCCCACCCGAGGCCGGCCTCCAGGCGTGCGGCCCGAGAGCACTGGAGGACGGCGGGGGAATCCGATAGAGGGGGCGCCCTCCATGACACCCCGCTGGGTCCTCCCCGTGCGCTTCCGCGGCACGCCGCTGCTCGTCTTCTCGAGCGTGCTGTTCGCGGTGATGGCGCTGTGTACCCGCCTGCTCTCCGGCCGCCTGTCTCCAGGCCAGGTGGCGTCCGGCCGCTTCCTCATCGGCCTGCTCTTCCTCGCCATCTACTATCCGGTGATGGGCCGCGGGCCCCGCTTCGGTCGCCTGCCGCTGTGGTGCTTGCGAGGCATCTTCGGCGGCGCGGCCGTCTATCTGTACTTCGTCGCCATCGACCGGATGACGGTGGGCCCCGCGGTGCTGCTCAACGCGTGCTGGCCCATCTACGCGGCCATCATCGGCTGGGCCTTCTTGAAGGAGCGGGTGACGGGACCCCTGCTCGCGGGACTGGTGCTCACCACGGTGGGCGCGGGGCTCGTCATGTGGAGCACGATGGACGGTGGCGTGTCGATGACCCTGGGCCTGGGCGCGTGGGCGGGCATGGGCTCCGCGGTGCTGGGCGGCGCGGCGGTCGTCGTGGTGCGCGCGCTGCGCCACGAGACGGACGCGGCCACCGTCTTCCTCTCCTTCTGTCTGTTCGGCCTGCTGTTCAGCCTGCCCTTCGCGCTGCACGACTGGAGGCCGCTCGGCTGGGATGTCGCCCTTCCTCTTCTGGGCGTGGGTTTGACCTCCGTGGTGGCGCAGATGACCTTCACGTATGCGTTTGGCTACGTCACCGCGGTGGCCGGCGGCGTCGCCACGCAGTTGACGCCCGTCTTCTCCTGGGTGCTGGGCGCGGTGCTGCTGGGCGAGGCCGTCTCGCCGCTGGCCGTGACGGGCGCCCTGGTGTGCATGGTGGGAGTTCTCTGGGGCACGGGAATGCTGGACCGCTGGCGCTCCGCGTCGGCCCGCACCGCGACATGAGCCCCCGGATGGGTGGCGGTTTCTCCTGACTGTTACCCGCCGTTCCTGAAGGAATTCCAGTCCCACCCGGTCCGTGGGAAATGTTGTTCCCACGTCGGGGAAGGCCCTTTCCCAGGCAGGCCCACGGCTTGCCACGTTGGCCGGTGGACTTCGGACCCCTCTTTGGTCCGGGCACTCGGGTTGCAAAGCGCCCCCTCCGCCGGAATCGCGGGGTGCGAGGCCGCGCGGGATCCGGGCTTGGGGAGTCGTGGGGAGGCAGGCATGCGACGTGTGTTTTGGGTGGCGTGGGTGGCGGCGGCGTTGGTCTTTGGGATGGGCTGTGAGCGCCCGTCCTCGCAGCGAGCGAAGAGCGCCTTCGTGGTGCGCCCCGAGACCATCGACTTTGGCCCCGCGGCGCTGGGTCGCACCAAGAGCTTCAAGCTGAAGGTGACCAACGCTGGCCGCGCGTCGTACCGCGTGGAAGGCGCCGTCTCCAGCATCCCCAATGTGTCCGTGCCTCCGTTCGAGCCGTTCACCCTGGGCGCGGGGGCGGAGCGCGAAATCGAGGTTCACTTCAAGCCGGACGTCGAAGGCTCCGTGCAGGGCTCGCTGGAGCTCCTCACGGATGCGGACTCGCAGGGCGAGGTGCCGGTGTCCGGGCGGGGCGTGAAGGCCTTCCTGGAGGTGCCCGACACGGAGCTGGACTTCGGCAACGTGTCCATGGGCTTCGTGGAGATGCGGCAGGTGACGGTGCGCAACACGTCGGACGTGGACACGGCGCTGGGCCTGTCCGTCCAGGGCGCGGACGCGGACCAGTTCACCGCGGAGCGCGGCGAGCCGGAGATGCTGGCGCCCGGTGAGCAGCGCGTGCTGTCGGTGGCCTTCGCGCCTCGGCGACTGGGCTTCGCGACGGCGGAGCTGCGTGTCGTGGTGTGCGAGGGCTGTGAGCCGGCCGTGGTGCCGCTCAAGGGCATGGGCGTGGCCTCCAAGCTGGAGGTGACGCCGCTGCGCCTGGACTTCGGGCGCGTGGCGCTGGGGGCCAGCGCGGAGCAGTCCATCACCGTGCGCAACCAGGGCACGGAGCCCCTGCGCTGGTCGGGCGTCGACCTTCAGGCCAATCCCGGCGGTGTCTACCGCGTGGTCAGCGAGCCGGTGCTCAGCGGTGGCATCCTGCCCCCGAGCGCCAGCGTGGAGGTGCGCGTGGCCTTCACGCCCGTGGTGCTGGGGCGCGCGGGTGAGGGCCGGGTGGAGGTGGGGGTGCGGGAGCAGGGCTCCTCCGCGCCGGGCCCCAAGGTGTCGCTGACGGGCGAGGGTGGCACGTCCTGCGTGGCGGTGCTGCCGCGCAAGGTGGACTTCGGCGTGGTGGCGGAG
>NZ_JABUMQ010000202.1:0-20436 GCF_013336645.1 Myxococcus sp. CA039A
GACCCGGGCTGGGTGGGTCGGCGGGTCATCGCCAACACGGAGGAGCGCGGGGGGTATGCGGAGCGTGCTGTCGTCTCGGTGCGGAAGATGGTCCCTGTGCCGGACGGGCTGGAGTTGCGCGACGCGACGGCGCTCCGGTCCGATGGTCCCACCGCGCTGGGACTGATGGAGAAGGCGGCGATTCGTCCGGGACAGTGGGTGCTCGTCACCGCGGCGGGGGGAGGGATGGGTGTCCTGCTGGTGCAGCTCGCGCACGCGGCAGGAGCGCGGGTCATCGGCGCGGCGCGGGGGCAGCGGAAGCTGGAACTCCTCCGTGAGCTCGGCGCCGACGTCGTGGTGGACTACTCCCGGCCGGACTGGGGCCAGCAGGTCTTGGACGCCACGGACGGGCGGGGCGCGGACGTGGTGTTCGACGGCGCTGGCAGCGAGCTGGGCCAGACGGCCTTCGGGGTGACGGCGCAAGGAGGACAGTTCTCCGCGCACGGGGCACCTGGTGGTGGGTTCGCCGAAATCGACACGGCCGAGGCGGAGCGGCGGCACATCGCGGTGCGCGGCATTCAGCAGGTCCAGTTCCCCCTGCCGGAGCGCCAGCGGTTGACGGAGCAGACATTGGCGCTGGCCGTGGCGGGACGGCTGCGGCCGGTCATCGGGCAGGCCTTCCCCCTGGAGCGGGCAGGGGACGCCCATGCGGCGCTCACGGCCCGAAGCATCACCGGCAAGGCGCTGTTGCTGATTTGAGCGGCGGGCCCTGTGGGCCGGAGCTGGCGAACGGCTGTCAATTGGCTCCTTCATTCCTCTCCGGATTGGCCCTTGAGTAGAGCCAATCCGCCCTCCACCCTGGAACACCATCAGGAGGAGTGACTCATGAGGAGAAGTCGGTGGAAGGCCGGGGGTGCGCAGGTAGCGCCGGGCCCGGTACTCATCAGCGTGACCGAATTCACCGCCGCATACATCCGAGACATACCGGCGATCTGGTGGGAGGGCTCGAAGCTGAGACAAGCCTGGCCACAGCTCGAGGGCGCGGTGGGAACGTGGTTGTGGTTTGAGGTCCTGGGCCGAAGGTCCGGGTCGGTTTCCGTATGGAAGAGCGAAGAGGACCTTCGACGCTTCGTGCGCTGGGCCCCCCACGTGCGAGTGGTTCGACGGTTCCAGGGCCGAGGGACGATGGTCTCCACCCAGTGGCGGGCGGAGGAGTTCGACCGCCGGGCAACCTGGGCACGGGCCGCACTCTGGATTCAACGGAGGACCCACGCTCCCGACGCAGTGGACCCATAGGTGTCCACACATTGACCCTTTCCAAGGGTCCAATGAGGATGGCCGCGATGGACCTCCACTTGACGGTCTCCGGACGACACGGGCTTGCCACGCAGCTCTACCGCCAGTTGAGGGATGCCATTCTCGAGGGTCGCATTCGAAGTGGCGACAACCTTCCTCCCACGCGAGAGCTGGCTGACCGACTGAAGGTCTCGCGCAATACCGTCACCGCCGCCTATGAACGACTGACCTCGGAGGGTTTCCTCTCCGCTCGCGTGGGTTCGGGCACCTTCGTTCGGTCGCCGATAGCGCCAGCCGAACAGCGACGCAACGCCCTGTCCGGAACGGGGCTCCGCCCTCTGCCCGTTTGGGACCGAGTCACCGTGGGACCGGAACGCCCGGCGCGAAAACCCGCCTTCGACTTTCGCGCCGGGATTCCGGATGCGCGACTCTTCCCGTTCGCCGCCTGGCGCAGGCTGGTGACTCGGGAGTTGCATTCAGCGGAGAACCGCAAGGCGCTCTACCAGGAGCCCTCCGGGCTGCTCCGACTGAGGCAGGCCATCGCGCGGCATGTAGGAGTCGCCCGGTCGATTCAGGCGACAGCCGAGGACATCCTCATCACCAACGGAACCCAGCAGGCGCTGGACCTCATCGGCCGCGTCCTGTGGGAGCCGGGCGCCGTGGTGGCCATGGAAGACCCTGGCTACCCCATGGCGCGACTGCTGTTTCAGTCACAGGGGGCGCGGGTTCATCCGGTGCCGCTGGATGCGGAAGGGCTGGAGGTGGACGCATTGCCGGAGAACGCGGCGGTGGTCTACACCACGCCGTCCCATCAGTTTCCGCTCGGCATGCCCATGTCCCTGGCGCGGCGGATGGCGCTGCTCTCCTGGGCGGAACGTCGTCGGGCAGCCATCATCGAGGATGACTACGACAGCGAGTTCCGGTTCGACGACCGACCGTTGGAGCCACTCCAGAGCCTGGACCGAGGCGGGCGAGTCATCTACGTGGGGTCGTTCTCCAAGACCCTGCTGCCGGAACTTCGGGTGGGGTACCTGATAGCCCCGCCCTCGATTCGTCCCGCGCTGCGAGCCGCCAAGGCCCTGACGGACTGGCACAGTCCCCTCACGACTCAAGCCGCTCTGGCGCGGTTCATGGAAGAAGGGCTGCTGGCGCGGCATGTCCGCCGGGCCCGGAAGGAGTACCAGTCCCGCCGTGATCGACTGGTGAGCGCCATCGAGCGCCACCTGGGGACCTGGGCGGAGCCCGCTCCATCGGTGGCTGGGCTCCACCTGTGTGCCCTGTTCCGGGACGAGCGATTGCACGCCGACGAAGTCGCTCGCGCCGCGAACGCGGAGGGCATCGCGGTGTATCCGTTGTCTCGCTTCTCCACCGCCCCCACACCTCCCCAAGGGCTCGTCCTCGGGTACGGGAGCATTCCCGTGAACCGGATCGACGAAGGCGTACGGCGGCTGGCCGCGGTCCTCGCGGCGACGCGGTAACCACCGGGCTCGCGGCCCTGACGAACTTCATGGCGGCACGTGGCCTGCACTGGAGGTCCCCGGGCCCGACGCCGGAGGTCGGAAGAGGGCCCTTCAGGGCAGCGCCATGCGCGAAGCCAGGGTGCCGAAGGACAGGGCGACACGCGTGGCGAGGTGGGGGCCTGCCATTCCGTCACATGAGGTGAAGAACAGACATGAACCAGAACAAGTCCAGGCAGCAGCGCCGTCGCAATCGCGGCATGACGCTCATTGAAATCATGGTGGTCATCACCATCCTTGGCCTCATCGCCGCGGCCGTCGGGGTGGCTGTCATTCCGACGTTGGGCGAGGCGAGGGGAGACCGGGCCTCGTTGGATATCAAGACCATCGAAACCGCGCTCAAGCTCCACTACTCGAAGAAGGGCCGCTTCCCAGACACGCAATCCGGGCTCGGCGCGTTGGTGGAGAGTCGGACCCTGGAGCAGCTCCCCAAGGACCCGTGGCAGAACGACTACGTGTATCTCAACGAGGGAGGCCGGCCCGTCGTCATCTCCTACGGAGCGGACGGCACCGTGGGTGGCGAGGGAGAGGACGCGGACATCTCCTCCGCGCCCGCGAACTCCCAGAAGGGCTGAGTCCGCCCATCCGACGGGTGCGGGGAACATGGCGGGCCCGCTTGTTCCCTCCGGCACCGCCCGCATCGCGGTGCCGAGTCGTTGGGGCCAGACCCCGCATGCTCTCCCCGCAGCGAGCGGGGTACCTGTCTGGGTTCTCCTGGCTCATACCGCCAGAATGCTACATCCTGAATGTCTCATGTCTGTCGATTGGGTCATGGTGTTTGTGTTTTATTGTTTCGCGGTTTAGGCATCGAAGGCCGGATTTCATCCGAACCTCCGGTGGCGCCCGTGGGGCGTCCTCTCGTCCAAGAGAAAGGCCTGACCATGAAGAAGCTGTTCCTGGGAATGTTCCTGGCAATGATGCCGCTCGTCGGCTGTGGCACTGATGAGGCGAGCCCGCCGGAGACCGGCCAGGTGATGACCACCGAGGATGGCCGCGAGCTGGTCATCGAACAGCGGACGGCTGAGCCGGGCGAGCAGGCACCGGACGCCGAAGTCGCCAATATGAGCGTGGACGAGGACAATCTCGCCTGCTGGGTGGTGCTCAATTACTGCAGACATCCGAACACGGGGCGGCCGCATTGCACGGCCACCGGCTGTACCATCGCCCAGGCCATCAAGCACTGTCAGGCGCTCATCAGAAAGACCTGCTGAGCTGTCACTGCGGGCATCCCAAGGGACCTCTCGGCCGCGGCCGGGAGGTCCCGGGAGGTCGGAGCGCCATCTCGTCAAGAGAATATGTTATACCACAGCAATATGGTTGCGAAATGACCACGAATTGCCGGGGCAGACGGTGCCTTCCAGGGAACAAGAACATCAGAAATTGATTAATCTGGACAATCGAGATTAGTCAGGATTGCTTGGCCCTCCTCACCATCTCTGAATGAGGAGGCTTTGTGATTCGTTCGCGGCTTCGTGACGTATGGATGCGTGGTTTCGCCTCGCTGGGCGTGTTGCTGGTCGGATGTGGAGTTCCCGAGGACGGTGGAGCCGAGCAGGCCCTCTCCTCCACGGCCTCGCCGCTCGTGGGACAGAAGCTGGTCATCGCTCCGGCGATGGTTCAACCGGACGGTGTCCGCCCGACGCTGGGCGTCTATCAAAACCTCTACGACGAGCAGGCGCTGATAGGTGACCCGCGCGCGGGCTCGACCTTCAAGCCCGCGACGACCTGGGGCAACGTCGTCTACAACGAGACCCAGTACCCCATGGGTTTCATCATCGACCTGGGCCAGCTCCACGACGTGACGGAAGTCGGCGTGTTCGACACGTACGACCACAACGGCTCGGTCTCCTTCCGTGTGGGGGCGCCGGGTGCATGGACCTCCACCTTCACCATCAACACCACCCTGTGGGAGACGTGGCAACTGGTGTCCGTGGGCCAGCGCACGCGCTACATCCACTTCGCGCGCACCCTGTACGGAGCGTCGAACGAAATCGTCATCTATGGCGCGCCGGTGGGCCCGCCCGCCAATGTGCCTCCCACGGCCTCGGCGGGCCTGGACCAGACGGTGGTGCTGCCCACGTCGTCCGCGCAGCTCACTGGCACGGCGAGCGATTCGGACGGAACGGTGGTCTCCCGGCAGTGGACCCAGTTCTCCGGGCCGAACACCGCCACGCTGACGGGCGCGAGCACGCTGACCGCCACGGCCTCGGGCCTGGTGGCGGGGCTCTACGAGTTCGACCTGCTCGTGACGGATGACCAGGGAGCCACGGCAACCTCACGTACGAAGGTGCGGGTGGAGCCCGCCAGCACCGGGCGAGGCACGACCACCGAAATCTACAGGGACACCACGAGCACGCTTCCGGGGAACTATGGCTACGTCGTGTACCTGCCGCCGGGCTACAACGCGGCCACGAACTGGCCCATCGTCATCTTCCTGCACGGCGCGGGTGAGCGAGGCGACGGCGGCACCAACCAGCTCAAGCGCGTCCGGAACATGGGGCTCCAGTCGTACATCGACAAGAACGGGAAGGACTATCCCTTCATCCTCGTGTCGCCCCAGACGAGCACCAGCAGCTACTGGAACGACCAGGAGGCCCTGGACAGTCTGAACCCCTTCATCGAGCGAATCCTGTCGACGTACAAGGTGGACAGGAAGCGCGTGTACCTGACGGGCCTCAGCATGGGCGGCGCGGGCACGTTCTCCTATGCGCAGAGCTTCCCCGCGAAGCTGGCGGCCGCGGTTCCCGTGTGCAACGGAGGCTACGGCGCCTCCGCCGCTCGCGCGCAGGCCATGGTGGACGCCAACCTCCCGGTCTGGGGCTCACACGCCATCAACGACCCCGTCTCGTATTCGGGGACACGCGAATGGTTCACCCGGCTGGGACAGGCCATGGGGGCCACGGGAACCGTCATGGACACGTACACCTATCCGCCTCGGGCGCAGACCGCGTTCTTCCGCCCGGCACTGGGGCGGTGGGACTGGGTCGACGGCCAGACGGCCCAGGATGCGAATGGGAATCCTCCCGAGCGCCCGGTGCTCTTCACCCTCTTTCATGACGGCGGCCATGAAATCTGGGACCGCGTCTACCAGGACCCGAAGGTGTTGAGCTGGATGCTCGCGCAGCAGCGCCCCTGAGGTTCATCTCTCTCCGGACGGAGATGAGGTCCGAAGCCGCGGTGCAGGTCACACCGGCGGCCCGGCGTGGGGGTTGGATATCCTCCGCGCCGGTGCCGCCGGATGTTCTCGTTAATGACTAGCGGATGATTCCCTGGGCGTCGTAGATGGTCTTGGTGGAGGAGCTGGTGCTGATCACGACTTCGTCCCCGGCCAGGCCGTCGATGTTGGCGATCATCTGCAGGGTCCAGAATCCGGCGATGGGATAGTCCCGCGTGGCGCGGCTGGCGTCCCGGATGATCCTCACGTACGAGACGTTGTTGATGATCAGCTCGGCGCCCGGCTGTCCATTCGTGTCGGCGACGCCCATCAGCGCCCAGGTGCCGCTGGAGATGGGGTAGTCACGAGTCCCTGACGCCTGGTGGTCGATGATTCGAATGGCGGCGCCCGTGTTGATGGGCAGTTCAGTCGCTCCGTCGCCGGTCAGGTCATGAAAGCCCAGCGGCGTCCACGCGCCCCCGGAGATGGCATAGTCGCGTGTCGCCGAGAGCCGGTGGGTGATGACCCGGACGAAGCTCCCCGCGTTGACGGCCAGCTCCTGGCCCGCGAGTCCATCCATGTTGCTGAAGCCAATCGGAGCCCAGGCCCCGCCGGAGATGGGATAGTCGCGTGTCGCCGCGGTCCGGTGGGTGATGACCCGGACCAGGTTTCCCGCGTTGAAGGCCAGCTCGGCGCCCGGCGAGCCATCCATGTCCGTCGCCTGAAGGAACGTCCAGGCGCCCGTCGAGATGGGATACGTGCGATTGCCGCCATTCGTTTGTTGGACCTCGATGTAGCTCAGGTTGTTGTAGACGGACTCCAGCGTGCCATCTCCATTCAGGTCCCACGCCCCCATGAAGGTGCCCGCCGCATACACGGGGCTCGCGCTCAGGGTGAGCAGCAGGAGCGTTGTTTGGACGAAGGAACTGCCTGAAACCAATGCACTCTTCCGGGACATGTGCGCCTCGCGGTCTGAGTCCAGACAGGTCTGACTATCAGGACTTCTCTGGAATATCGCCAATTCGCACTGGGCGTGTAAATGACCTGCCCCGTTTCCCTATCGCCAGAGGTCCGTGGCGACGTCCGTCCCTGAATCCTTACCTGTTGGAGGATGTGCTGGGCTTGTGTGCCTCGATGAGGAAGCGTGTCGTGCGGGCGACGAAGGGGCCGTCGCGCTGGATGCGCTCGTGGAGGGCCCGGAGCTGGGGGCGGTAGCGCTCGACGGTGAAGTCCGGGACCATCCAGATGACCTTGCGCAGGAAGTAGATGACCGCGCCGATGTCGAAGAACTCGGTGCGCAGGGACTCCAGCCGCAGGTCGGTGACATGGAGTCCGGCGGACTCCGCCTGGGCACGTGCGTCGTCGGGGTGGCGCCTGCGGTGGATTTCGGCGGGCAGGGGGCCGAGGAAGAACTCCACGAGCTCGAAGACGCTGGCGGGGCCGACCTGCTGGGAGAAATAGGTTCCGCCGGGTTGGAGGACGCGGGCAATCTCCGTCCACCAGGTCGTCACCGGGTGGCGGCTGACGACCAGGTCGAAGGCGCTGTCGGCGAAGGGGAGGGGCGGCTCGTCGGAGTCGGCGACGACGACCACGCCGAGCGGGTGCAGCCGCTTTGTTGCCTTCGCGACATTGGGTGGCCACGACTCGGTCGCCACGGTGAGGGGAGGCCGCTTCGGCACACCCGCGAGCACCTCGCCACCGCCGGTCTGGATATCGAGCGCGGCGGAGGCACGTGCCATTCGCTCACCCAGTTGCCGCTGATAGCCCCAGGACGGGCGTTGCTCGGTGGCGCGACCGTTCAGCCAGGAGAAGTCCCAGCCTTCCACGGAGACACTCGCGGCCTCGGCTTCCAGTTCCTCATACGTTCGCGACATGCCCTGGCTTCTATCGCGAGGCTCCGTGCGTCGGGGTGGAGACCTGTCCTTTCTTCGCGCGGGCCAGCGTGCCGAGGACATTCAGGGCGTTCGTCGGTAGGTTCTACGCTGTGTGAGTCAGGATTCTCCCGGTCCATGATTGGGTTTGTCATGTTCGACCTCAGAGAGGGGGGTGACACCTCCGCAGCCGAGCGGTGTTCCCTGTGCATGAACATCCACACCCGGAGTCTCGAAGTCCGCCACGATGACTCACTCGAACAGGGGCCCGCGCGACGGCCGAGCTTCACCTCGCTCTCCCTCGTCCTGTTCCTCGCCCTGGCCGGAGCCGTCAGTGGTTGCGGCGACGACGAAGAAGAACCCACGACGCTGCACGCGGACCTTCAAGCCATTCTCGAGGACGCCGTCGCCAAGGGCGTGACGCCAGGGGTTTCGCTGGCTGTTGCCTCGGACAAAGGCCCGATGTGGCTGGGTGTCGCGGGCGTCGCCGACGTCGAGCGGAATCAGCCCATGTCCGCGCAGCACCGCTTCCGCGCGGGCAGCATCCTCAAGAGCCTGGTCGCCACCGCGGTGCTCCAGTCCGTCGAGCGGCGCACGCTCGCGCTGGATGACACCCTGACGGAGCGACTGCCGGCGAGCGTGACGGACCGTATCGAGAATGCGGGGGCCATCACCGTGGCCATGCTGCTCGCTCACCGCTCGGGCATTCCGGAGTGGGTCACCGACGAGACGAACCTGGCCATCATGGCGGACCCGGAGCACCGCTGGACGCTCGAGGAGATTCTCGGCATCTCTGGAGCACGGCCCTCGGCGTTCCCTCCCGGTTCCCAGTATGGCTACTCGAACACCAACTACGTGCTCCTCGGCGAAATCCTCTCGGCCGCGGAAGGCCGGAGCTGGCGCGAGATTGTCCGAGAGCGGGTCATCGAGCGAGCGGGGCTTTCCCACACACGCGTGCCCGAGCCGGGAGACCTGGACTGCCCGGCGCCCTGCGCGCGTGGCTACGTTCCCTTCGAGGGCGCGCTGGCGGACCTCACCGTCGTCGACCCGTCGATGGCAGGGGCTTCTGGCGGTCACGCCCTGGTGACCACCGTCTCCGACCTCCTCACCTTCTGGAAGAAGCTGCGCGCTGGTGCGCTCTTCGAGCGCAGGGAGACGCTGGAGGCCATGGTCGCGTTCCAATCGGCGCCCGACCCCGAGTCCCGACTGGTCGGCTACGGGCTCGGAGTGATGCGGCTCGAGTCCCAAGGCGTTGCCGCCGTCGGGCATCTGGGCGGCACGGCGGGCTACCAGAGCTTCATGCTCCATGTCCCCGCGACGGGCCGCTACGTCACGGGGAGCATCAATGTGATGGGAGACCTGGCCGCGGTGCTCGTGCCCATCCTGGACCGCGCGGGACGGCCCTGAGCCTCGAGCGAAGTGGGCCGGCCAGAGAGCCGCTGTTCAGGGGCCGGAAGCCTGGCGAGCCGCCCCCGTGGGTCGCGGTGCCTCCATGCGCTCCGCGCGAAACCGGCGCAGGCGTCGGCTGCTGACCAGCAATCCATCCACGCCTCCGGAGGCCGCCCGTGTGAAGGTCACCGCTCCGAGCGAGCCGATGAACCGGTCCCCACCCACGGGCTCCAGCACGACCTCGTCCCGACGGGGCCAGCGCACGGCCAGTTTTCCGTCCGCGATGCGCACCGTGTAGGTCATGGCGACCTCCTCGCCGCGATACTGGCCGACGAACGCCGCCAGGTCCGGGGGCGTGGGCATGGGCGCGCTCAGGCGGATGAAGTCCCTCGTCGTGGGCCAGGCATCCCGGATGCGCAGCTCGCGTGGGGCCTGGGGCTTTGGCGCCACGAAGCGCCAGACATGCGTCGACTCGCCCGGGCGGAACGCGCCATCGCCGATATGGACGAAGGCCTTGGGCATGCCGACCTCGCGCAGCGCTCCGTCCTTGACCTCCAGTCGCACGACTTCATCCGTCAGGGGACTCCAGTAGTTGCCGGCGAGCGCGGACAGCTCCGCCTCCGGAAATGCGACGGCGGGCGGCAGGGTGTCCTTCAGGAGGTCACCCAGATACACCTCGGCCACCTTCCACACGAGGTCCGTGACCGCAATCGAGCCGTTGTTGCACAACGCGACGATGGCCAGCCGTTGGTCGGGGAAGAGGACGGCCTCCGTGCGGAAGCCGGAACCCGTGCCGTCATGTCGCACCGTGCGCAGACCGCGATGCTCCGCCACATGCAAGCCACCGCCATAACGCGTCTCGGTGCCATTGTTCAGCTTGCCGGAGGTCTGCATCAGCGCCTTCAAGGCCGGCCCGCCGACGCGCCCATCGAGCAGGTTCTGCTCCCACTTCAGCAAATCACTGACAGTGGAGAGCAGATTGCTGGCGCCGTAGTGGTCGTTGTTGGGCATGCTGATTCCCCAGCCGCTCTCGCGGGGGAAGTAGCCCATGGCGCGCCTGGGAACGACCGCGTTGTGGTCTTCCTGGAACCCGGTGTCGGTCATTCCGAGCGGCTTGAAGAGCCGCTCGTCGGCGAATGCCCGCAGGGGCTTGCCGGAGACGCGGTGCACGATGACCGCCAGCAATGTGTACGCGGCATTGCCATACAGGATTTCCGTCCCCGGCTCGAAGTTCACACCGCGTTGCCGGGTCAGCACCTCGAGGATGTCCGCCTCGGTGTTCAGGTCGTCGCCGCGCAAGCCGGCAAGGCTCAGCAACTGACCCTGCTCGCGCAACCCGTTGGTGTGGTGCATCAGGTGCGCGATGGTGATGGTCTTGCCGTAGTCAGGTATCTCCGGCAGGTATTTGCGGATGTCGTCGTCCAGCGACAACTTGCCGTCTTGTGAGAGCAGCCCGATGGAGTACGCGGTGAACTGCTTGGTGACAGAGGCCAGATTGAAGACGGAGCGCGGCGTGATGGGGACGTCGTATTCCAGATTCGCCATGCCGTGGCCCCGCGCGTAGTCCACCACGCCGTCGCGAGAGACACCCACCGCGCAGCCGGGCGTGGCCTTGCCGCTCCATGGCGAGAAGATGGCGTCGACGCGTGAATGACGCTGGGCCCGAGAGCCCCGTGGCGTCTGGGCACTGGCGATGCTTCCGGGAAGGACCCACTGAACGACGAGGGCCAGCAGGAGTAGGGAACGGGGAAGTCGCATGCGAAGGAGGCTCCTCGAGCGGGACGTCGAGCCGCCCCGCGACGAGAGGGAGGATTCCCGAGCCCTCCGCCCCGCGCGGGGCATATCTGCGAAGCCCCGCCAGGCGTCGGTGAACCGCGCGTTTCAGGCGGTGAGCCACCGGGCACGATTTCGTTGCAGTCAGGCTCGAACTCGGGTTCCTGCCACCGGGAGCAACCGTTGTCGGGGAGTGGGACTTGAATCGGACCGCGGCCGCGCGTCATGCCCGCTTGGCCGCTCCAGGGCGCGTGGCGCGTCTATTCCCTTGAGGCAACACCACGCTCTTGGAATCGTATTCCCCCCATGTCCCTGCCGCTTCGCATCGAGTGTGGTCCCTGTGTCCTGCGCCCCTGGCGACGCGGTGACGAGGCGTCCCTGGTTCAGCACGCCAACAACCGCGAGGTGTGGCGCAACCTCCGTGACCGGTTTCCCCACCCCTACACGGCCGAGGATGCCGCGGGGTGGGTGAGCTACGCGGGAGCCGTGCTGCCGCCCACGGACTTCGCCATCGAGGTGGACGGCGCCGCGGTGGGCTCCATGGGGCTGATTCCCGGCAAGGACATCGAGTGCTATTCGGCGGAGGTGGGGTACTGGCTCGGGCAGTCGCTGTGGGGCCGGGGAATCGTCAGCAGCGCGCTCGACGCGTTCTCTTCCTGGACCTTCGCGAACAGCGACTTCCTCCGCCTGTTCGCGCTGCCCTTCGCCGACAACGTCGCGTCGTGTCGGGTGCTGGAGAAGGCGGGCTTCCAGCGCGAGGGCCTGTTGCGGCGCAGCGCCGTCAAGGACGGCACCGTGCATGACCAGGCGCTCTACGCGCGCCTGCGCCCGATGGGGCCCTGAGCCCGCCCGCGGCTCAGGGGCTTTCGCTGCTCGGCGCAGGGGGGATGGCTTGAAGGCCACGCCCCTCAATAGTTCCAGGCGGTGCAGTCGGTCGTCGTGCGGGTGACGAACTCGGCCAGCGTGCGCAGGTTCCGCACGAACGTGCTCGTGTCGAGATAGTCACCCGGCGTGGCGCCACTTCGCGGACCGCTCGGGCTGTAGGTCGTGAGCCACTTCTCGTTGTTCACCGTCGCATCCACGGCCTGGGCCGTGTCGGCGCGGAGCTGCTGGCACGAGCGCTTCATCACCGTCGTGTCGCTCGCCAGCCGGTTGTACTCCGCGCGGAGGGCGACGAGCTGGGACGGACCCTCCCACCCATAGTTCTGGTATGTCGGCGGGGCCTGGGAGAACCGCACAGGGTAGCCGCCGGGCTTCACCGTGAAGAAGCCCGTGTTCGCCGGAGCGGTGTCATCCAGTTCGATGTAGCGGTGGATGAGTGTGTCGTTCGCATGGTCGACGGTCTCCAGGTACGCGAGCGCGGTGCCGACCGCGTCGCGGTTCGCCGGCACACTGGGGTCGAGCTGGTAGAGACGAAGCAGCGCCCACATGGCGTCCTGACTCTCCTGACCGGCGATGGCTGGAACCTCCCAGTTGCGCGCCCAGCGCGGCTGCATCTGGATGTCATATTGCTGCGCCCAGGCGGGCTGGGGCTGGGGCATCTGCGCCCGGCGAAGGAATCCCCCGAACGCGGTGCGCATGCCCTGATAGGTCGTGGCCTGCGCGGGATAGATTTCCTGGGCCCAGTTCAGCATCTCCACGAAGGCCGTCGCGAGGTTGTCGTTCAGGGTCGGGTCATCCCAGTACTCGTGGGTGTAGGTATTCGCATAACAGTTTGCGAGGCCACACGAGGTCCCGATGGAGGGCGGGTAGCTGGCCGTGAGCGCCGGCCGCGCGGCGACGGGACCGGTGAAGCCCTGGGGGAAGCCACCATTCGTCGGGAACTGCGAGGTCTCCACCCGCGTGCGGGCATAGGACGAGGCGTCGGAGATATCCGTGTGCACGAACCCGAGGAGCTGGTCGGCGCGCATCATCGCGATGAGCGCGTTCTGGGTGGTCTGGTCGTCGTAGGTCGTCGTCGTACAGCCGCCGCAGCTACAGCTCGCCGTGGTGTGGCGGTAGCACGCCTTCAGCGTCGGCGTCGCCTTGAAGTCCGCGTAGAGCCGCCAGCCTCCCGACTTCACCTGCCCATGACGCAGCGCCATCGCCGTATCCGTCGCATACGTCTTGAGCGCGGGTGTGGCCGGGTCGGCGAGGGCCGCTTCGACGAACGCAATCACCACGTCCGACGTGCCGGGCGACTGAATCATGATCTGCTCTTCGTCGAGCTGGATGTCGCCCCAGCGCTCGCTCAGGTTGTTGGCATTGTGATGCCACGCATAGCCGCCCTGACGTGCCACCTGGTCATGGAAGTACTTCGCCGCGTTCCGCATCCGGCCGAGCGCCTTCGCGCGGAGCGGAGTCGTGGCCGCCCGCGACGCCTCGCCAGTCCGGGTGCCCTCGTCATCGGGTTCGGAGGCCATGGGCGCGCAGGCGAACGTCGAGAGCAGCGGAAAGAGCACGAGCACAATGGGTCTTCGCATGCGCGCTACGCTAGCAAGCAGGTGGCGCGTGTGCAGCGTCGCCTCCAGGCGCCGGGTCCTGAGTGGGGCGTCGCGGCCCGTCTCCAACAACCCCTGGAGGTGGTGGGGTACCGCGCAGGCGACGAACGAGGATGAACCCCAGCGAGAGGGCCGCCACGGTGAAGCCCACGAGTCGCAGGTGTGTCCCGATGACTCCAGCCACGCCGACCGTCACCCCGAGCAGCGACAGGTACGCGGCGATGCACAGGGGGCACTTCGGGATGAGCGCGGCCAGCAGCCCCAGGGCCAGCGACACGCCCGGCGCGCCCACCGCCGGGCGGCGTGTCAACGGGTCAGCGGCCATACTGGTCTCTCAGTCGCACCCACTGCATCGGCCAAGGCAGTCCGTCCTCGTCACGGCCCTTCGAGACGAGGTCGAGGACCTGGTAGGCCGTGTTGATGACCTCGATGCCTCGCCCATAGGTCCCGTAGGTGTGGAAGACGTCGCCGCGCTCGTCCTTCGCGAAGGCGCTGATGCCCGGCATGTCTGAGTTGGACTCCCGTAGCGGTCCGTAGTTGTAGACGGCTTCGCCGCGCTCCCGTTCGTCCGGGTGGAACGACACGTTGAAGTCGAAGTTGAAGGTGTTGGCCTGGGATGACAGCCACTTGAAGCGCCAGCCCATTCGCTGCTGGAACGCCTGCAGCTTGGGCAGTGCCGCGCGGGAGATGGCGACGAAGCTCACGTCCCGCTGGGCCAGGTGCTCGATGACTCCGTTGAAGGAGTCCGCCCAGAACGAACAGTTCTTGCAGCCCGCCTCCCACTCTGGCGCGAACATGAAGTGATAGACGACCAGTTGGCTTCGGCCCGCGAAGAGCTGCGCCAGCGTCTCCTGACCGTCGGGGCCGTCGAACACATAGGGCTCGGCCACGCGCAGCCAGGGGAGGGCGCGGCGTGTGGCGCTCAGCTCATCGTGCATGCGCATGAGGGCCTTCTCCCTCGCCAGCAGTTCCTTGCGTGCGGCGAGCCACTCGCTCTTCGATTCCGTCATGACGGGTGTCACGTGATTCCTCCACGGGGATTGGGGACTCCAGACGTAATGGGTGGCGGGCGTGGGGCGGGAGTAACAAAGGCGACGGGCTTCCCAACGCAGGTGGGGTGCTGGAGGATGCGCGGCATGGATGTGCTGGTCACCGTGGCGGCTCGGGCGCTTCGTGAGGGAGACCCACTCGGTGCGCTTCAACGCGTGGCGCTCCGAGAGGACGCTCCGGCGTTGGCCCTGAGAGGGGTCGCGATGGCGCAGTTGGGCGAGTTCCCCAGGGCCCTGCATCTGTTGAAGCGTGCCGCGCGCGCCTATGGCTCCGGGGACGTCCTCGCGCGGGCGCGCTGCGGCGTCGCGGAGGCGGAGGTGGCGCTCGCATCCCGCGACTTCGAAGGCGCGGAACTCGTGCTCGTCGAGGCGCTGCGAACCTTCGAACTCCATGGCGACTCCGAGAACGCGCGCTACACGCGCCTGTTGCAGGCACGGCATGCCCTGGTGCTGGGACGTGTCGATGCAGCCGAGCGGTTGCTGGCCGAACTCGACCCGCGCGATGCGCCCGCGATGCATTCGACGCTCGCGCGGCTGCTGTCGTTCGAGGTGGCGTTGCGCCGGGGGGAGATTCGCTCCGCCCGCACCGCTCTCGAACACGCACGCGTCGCCGCCCGGAACGCGCGCATCCCCGCGCTTGGCGCCGAGGTCGAGCATGCGGCCCGGGTCCTGAGCATCCCCGCCGCGCGAGTCGTCGTTCGGGGCGAGGCGCGGCCTGTCTTGCTCGACGAGGTCGAGTCCCTGCTCGGCTCGGAGCACCTCGTCGTTGACGCCTGTCGTCGCGCGTTCCGTTCGGGCTCGCGGGTCGTGTCACTGTCCACGCGCCCCGTGCTGTTCGCGCTCCTGCGGGTGCTGGCCGAGGCCTGGCCGGGTGACGCCTCACGCGATGCGCTCGTCTGGCACGTGTTCGGAGCGCGGCGGGTGAATGCCTCGCATCGCGCGCGGCTGCGCGTGGAGCTGGGTCGTCTGCGCACGCAGTCGCGCGACCTGGTGGACATCCAGGCGACCCCGCGCGGCTTCGTCCTGGTTCCCCGTCGTCCGGTGGAGGTCCGGGTCCTCACGCCGCCCGTCGAGGGGGCGGACGGGGCCGTGTTGGCGCTGCTCGCGGACGGTGAGCACTGGTCGACCTCCGCGCTCGCGCTCGCGCTGGGGGCAAGTCAGCGCACGGTGCAGCGCGCGCTCGCCACGCTGGAAGAGGCCGGACAGGTCCAGGTGCTGGGGCGTGGCCGCGCGAGACGCTGGGTGGCTCCCCCGGTCAGCGGCTTCACGACGACCTTGTTACTCCCCACCGCGGGTTTCCCTGGGTAGAGCGGACCACGGGACATCGGAAGGAACGCGGACATGGACAAGACTCGGAGCGAGGTGGAGGAGACACAGCCAGCGGAGGTCGTCCGTGAGTACGGCCCGTTCGAGGGCGCCTCGCGCGTCCACGGCGTGACGTTCGACGGCGCACAGGTCTGGTTCGCTGGCGGCGAAACGCTTCATGCCTTCGACCCGGCGAGTGGTGAACCCGTGCGCACCCTGGCCGTCGCGTGTGACGCGGGGACCGCCTTCGATGGGCGGTATCTGTTTCAGCTCGGTGGAGGGCTCATCCGGAAGATCGACCCGGAGACGGGACAGGTGTTGAAGACGCTTCCGGCTCCGGGCAATGGCAGTGACTCGGGGCTCACCTGGGCCGAGGGCTCGCTGTGGGTGGGCGAGTATCGCGGCCGGAGAATCCACCGAATCGACCCCGAGACGGGCGCCATCCTGCGCACCATTGAGTCCAACCGCTTTGTCACGGGCGTGACGTGGGCGGAAGGCGAGCTGTGGCACGGCACCCTGGAAGACGGCGCGAGTGATATCCGGCGGATCGACCCTGCTGATGGCCGTGTGCTCGTCAGGCTCACGTTGCCCGAGGGAGTGAGCGTCACCGGGCTCGAGGCCGACAAGGGCGACCTCTTCTACGCGGGCGGCGGCGCGAGCGGGAAGGTGCGCGCCGTGAGGCGGCCCCGACGCTCCCGCCGCTGATGAGAGGACCCGCCGCCGCGGCGCGACGGCGGCGGGGTCCTCCATCGCAGGCAGCAGACATCAACTCCGCCGCGAACGGGGCCCTTGGGCCTCGGGGAGCTGGTAGCCCACCAGCGCATGGCCTGAACCCTCTCACGCGACAGCGACCTTGACGCTCACCGTCGCAGCCCTCTTCCCTCGCGTCAGTCCCTGCGGTCCAGGCGGCGGTACTCGACGATGCTCGGTGGGTACTCGGTCCAGAAGCGCAGCATCCCGTCGTGCCCCATCACCGTCTCCTGCTTGCCTCGTGCATCCGCGTCCGAGACCGCGAGCGAGAAGCTGGCGGCCACGAGGGGTTCGCTGACGCCGAGCTCCGCCAACGGCAGTGTGAGCGTCACCTCGTAGCCACGGGGACGCTTGCGCCAGGCGCCCTGGATGGACGGAAGCCCCGGGTGCGCATCTCTCGTCCAGTCACGCGCCTCGACCTTTCCTCCGGCCCCGAGCAGGACCCCCAGCTTGAAATCTTCAGAGCGCGGGCCAGAAGAGCGCACCTGCCACACGGTGAGCTCGAGGTGGTCTGAATGCAGCCCCTCGCCACTCCCCAAAGGGGCCACCTTGTCATCATGTACCTCGACGTGGAGGGAGAGCGCTCCGCCCACGCGCGCCAGGCGCCACGCGAACGCCAGGTCCGCCGCGTCCTTCCAGCCCTCGAGCCCCCAGGAGATATGCGCCTGCGTGTAGGCCTGGACCGTGGGAGCCAATGCCAGCGCGTCCTCGGCGGACCGTGCGAACCTCACGGGGTAGGGATGGCTCCCATTGACGACCGCTCCCGCGGTGCTGGCGAACGCCATGTATCCCGGTCGCTCCCGGGAGAACGTCTCTAGCTCCACCGTCGAGCCGCGCACGCCCATGGGGCCCCAGAACAGATAGAACGTCGGCTCCACCAGGACGGAGGTCGCCCAGTCTTCGGACGCCACCAGGTGGAGCTCCTTCCCCTTGACGACGAGGACACAGAACGGCCCCTTGAGGCGGCCGTCCGACATCAAGGACGCATCCTCGGGCACGGCATCGGGAGCGGGATCGGGCTTGAACCCCGTGAGCAGCAGCAGGCACGTCCCATCCCGACAGACGTACTCCAGCGGATTGAAACGCACGCCCATGGGACACAGGGCGCGGGCCCGAGAGAGGAGTTCGTCACTCACCGCCCGAGGCTTGGGGGGCTTCGGGCTCACTGGCGCGTTCACGACCCGAGCGCTGGACTTCGTCCACTTCGGCTCCTGGCTGGGCACAGCGATGAAGCGCGCCCCATCCCGTGACACCTTCATGACCCGCCGGTACACCTGTTTCTGGGCCAGGCCGTAGTCGACGAAGGTGTAGGGCAGCCGGTTCTTGCTCGAGGTCACGACCTCGACATGCTCCGGGTCGAGGAACCTCACGGTGTTCGCTGGGGCGTGTTCGAGGCGATAGGTTGCCCCCAGGACCTCCCCCTGGAGGTCCGACAGCATCAGTGTCTCGAGCGCGCAGTACCCGCTGGAGCAGGAACCCAAGTCATCGATGAGGTGCCACAAACAAAAGGGACCTTCGCAGGCGAGGCGCTTCAGCGTGCTCCCCCTACCCCAATCCTTCAGGAGCTTCTCGTCCAGGACCGTGCCTTTCGGGAAGGGGGCCTTGTCTGGAGACGCCAGGGCCGCGGTGCTCCCGAGCCCCAGACAGAGCGCCAGGGCGAGGACGCCGCGACGACCGGCCGCGCCCTCGCCCATCGGGAAGGTTCGTGGGCCCGAAAAGAGGGGCGCGCGGCGTGGGTCATTCATCGGTTGACCTTCATGCACCGCGAGTTTGCAGACGGCATGCCATGGTTTGCCCCCATGCCGGCCCCATTCACACGGCCCCACTGCGGCGAGAACGCGGCTCCGGAACCGCGCGACGAGGGCCTCCAGACCCACCCGGGATAAAAAGCCACATGGGTTTCGATACGGTGCCTCGCGCCGCTCGGGTCGCGCGGGGGCGCGAGCATGAACGGGTTGATGGGGATGGCCGCGCGGAGCTGTCGGGCTCTACAGCCGCGTGACGCGCTTGAGCGCCTTGGTGTTGCCCTCGCCGAGCGAGAAGAAGGCGCTGCCATCTGGAGCGAAGGTGAGTGCCTCCGAATAGCCGGGGTTCGTCACCTCGCACCGGGTCCCCAGCAGCGCCGCCGGGACGCTCTGCCCCGCCTGTCGCTTCCATAGGAAGGTGTGCGTATAGGTCTTGATGAGAATCTCCCCGCCGTCAGGGGAGATGGCGCCCCCTGTCACCACGCGGTCCTCCTCCGCCGTCGAGCCCGGCAGGAAGTCGAGCTCCGCCACCAGCTCCAGCGTCCGGGACACGCCCGGCGCGTTCAGCGGCACGGCATAGCGGTACACCTGCGAGTGTCCCGACGGCGCCTTGGTCACGATGTAGATGTCGCCCTGGGAGTCCACGAACATCGCCTCCGCGTTGGGCGCCACGCCGCCTGGATAGGTGAACGGGAAGCGCTCCACGCCACTCACGGGCACCGTCACGGGCGCCTGGGCCACGCTGACGGTCGGCTCGGGGAATCGCACGACTTCCCGCACGCTCGGCAGGCCATTGTTGTCACCGATGCGGCCCACGTAGACGTAGTCCACGCCGCTCACGGGGCCGGGGCCCATGGCCATGTCCTCCCAATCCAGGTTCGGGTTGCTCGACAGGGTGTAGGTGCCCAGGAAATGGCCGTCCACGGCGCTCAGCGCGTAGACATGCTCGACGCAGTTGCCGCCGCTGGCGCCACACCGGTCATTGTGCGTCCAGACGACCTGGGCGTTGGCCCTGCTGGCCGCGAGCCCCGAGGCATCGGTGAGGATGGCGATGTTGTGGGGCGTCAGATTGACCGGCGCGCCGAAGGTCGGGCACTGCGGCGTGCTCGCCGCGGGCGTGGCAGTGATGGGCGTCGCATAGCCCGAGGCATTGCCGGAGAGGTCCTCGGCCTTCACCATCAGCTCGTAGGTCGTGCCATTCACCAGCCCCGTGAGCGTCACCAGGGGCTGGGTGAGGCTGTAGCGGTAGCTGTAGGTCGCTGCCCCCGCGGCGCGGTACTTCACCGTGTACCGCCGGAAGTCCGGCTCGGTGTTGGCGCTCCAGGTCAGTCCGAGCACGGTGTCGCCTGGAGTCGCCACGAGTTGTCCTGGCACCACGGGAGGTGTCACGTCCGGCCCGGTGGGCGTAGGCGTGGCGTTCACCGCCGCGCAGTACGCCGAGGCATTGCCCGAGGTGTCCTGGGCCTTCACTTCGAAGGCATAGGTCACTCCATTCACCAGCCCCGGGAGCGTCAGGGGCGGCGCGCCCACTCCCCACTTGTAGGACGGCGTCGTCTGTCCCACGACGCGGTAGCGGACCGCATAGTCCTTGAGGTCCGCCGCGGGGCTCGGGTCCCACGACAGGATGACACCGCTGTTCGCCGCGAGGATGCTCAAGCCCGTGGGGACGGGCGGAGCTTCGGTGTCCGCCAGGGGACTCGACACACGGGCGGCTTCTGGCAGCGCTTCTTCCTCGCCAGGCACGGATGAGACGCCGCACCCCACGCAGAGGCTCAACAGAAGACTGCACAAGCCGGCGAAAGGCATGAGTACACGACGCGTCACGGTGACCTCCTGAAATGTCATTCCATGGATGGAAACACGCCGCAGCCTAAGGCCCCGCACCCGGGGCAACAATGAAGACAGGCTTCACGTGTCCATCCAGGTCAAAGTTTGACCTTCGCAATGAAAGAGCCGCTTGAGAACAAGCGTTCTGAAGTCATCGCCCGGCTCAGTCCACGGGGCAGCTCCCGCACCCTCCTGAATCAACTCCCGAGAATTGGAATGGGAGGTCTCACATGTCATTCGGTTTCCTGAATCGCATTCGCCGCAAGGTTGTCGCACGGCCCAAGCCTCCACCGCCTCCGCC
>NZ_JABUMQ010000203.1:0-20200 GCF_013336645.1 Myxococcus sp. CA039A
GGCTCCCAGGGGAGGGTAGAGGGTTTGCCGCTCGCGCGGGACAAGCTTTCCGGTGACGCCCTTGGGAAGCACCACGCCGAAGAAGAAACCCTCCTCGAAGGGCTCCGTCGAATCGACGTGGACACGCACCCGGGCGCTGATGGTCGCCAGCGCCGTGCGCAGGAACACCATCGCGAAGTCTCCGGCCACACAGGCACGAGGGCCCCGGCCGAACGGGAAGAAGTAGTCGCTGCCCAGCGGGTCGTTCGCCGCGCCGCCGTTCAGCCAGCGCTCCGGGTCGAACGTCTCCGGGCTCGTCCAGTGCGTCGCGTCCCGGTGCAGGTGCTGGTTGGAGATCATCAGCGTCGTCTCCGGCGGCAGCATGACGCCCGCCAGCCGCGTCTCGGTGGACGGCGAGCGGCGCATGAGGACGCGGACGGCGGGGAGGATGCGCAGGGCCTCGTAGGCGACGGCCTCGCCCCAGGGCGCCCCGCCGAGCCGCTCGTGGTTCAGCGGTTCTTCCGCCAGCAGCGCGGACTCGAGCGCCAGTCGCTCCTCGGCGGCGGGGTGCTTCTGGAGCTGGTGGAAGGCTCCGACGAGCGTGGTGCTGGAGGAGAAGACGCCGCCGAAGAAGAACGAGCCGAGCAGGTTGGCATGCACCTGGTCATCCAGCTCCGGCATCTCCCGCAGCGTCCACGACATCAAATCCACCCGGTGCGCGGCCGGTGCCTGTCGTGCCGCGCGGATTCTGTCCGCGAACAGCCCGTAGAAGCGCTCCTTCGCCGCGGCGAAGCCCTTGGGGACCGAGACGAACCTCAGGGGCAGCTTCGCCTGGATGCGCGCATCCGCCGCGGCGGCCAGCAGCATGAAGTCGTCATACGCGGACGTGGGGAGCTTCTCGCCCACCGTGGCCACGCAGAACGAATCGAACGTCAGCTGGCGCAGCATGGGCGTCAGGTCGAGCGACGGCTGGTGGCGCACCGCCTCCACCGACTCGGCGATGGCTGCCCGCATCGGCTCCACCTGGGCCGCCTGCCACGCCGCCGTCCACGGCTGCGCCAGCGGGTCCATCCCGTGCTTGCGCTTCCAGTCCTCACCCTGCTGCGCGATGAACGGCGTGTCGTCCGTGGCGGAGTGGCGGATCTGCTCGCCGATGTTGCCCTTCTCGAACTCCAACCGGCGCGTCTCCAGCACCTCGCGGATGATGGCGGGGCCGTTGAGCACCAGCGCGGGGGAGGGCCCCAGCCACGCGACGGTGACGGGCCCGTAGGCGCGCGCATAGCGAGCGCACGTCTCCCACGGCTGCACGCCCAGGAAGTCCCCCAGGTTGCCCAGCAGGCCCGGCGTTGGCCCCGGGAGGCTGGCGAGCGGCTTGCGCCGGGCGCCGAAGAACAGGTTGAACAGGCCGCGAGAGAGCAGGTTCGGCACGAGGGAGCCTCCGGTGCTGCTCAGACGGTGATGCCGCAGGGAATCTTGTCGGGCTGCAGGACGGTGTAGGGCACGGCGACGCGCGCGTTGCGCGCCTTCACCACCGCCAGTTGCTCTCGCAGGCGCTGATGGAAGCGCTCGCGGATGGCCAACAGCTCGGGCTCCTGAAAGTACTCCTCGCGCCAGCCGAACTCGTGCAGCAGGTACTCCTCGTCTTCCCCGAAGCTGGAGAGCGCCCGGCCGATGGCGACCTGCCAGAGTGTCTGGGACTTGCTGGGAATCATGGCGGCGATGTCTTCCGCGCGCAGGACGCCTTTCTGACGGGGCGGCTCCTGACGCATGCACAGCGGCGCGTTGGGTACGAAGGCGTAGTGCTCGTATTGCAGGTAGTTGACCGCGGCGTGCTGGACGCTGACCGTGAAGATGACGGTGGTGAGCATGTCGACCAGGTCGTCCACGCGGCGCAGCTCCTGGCAGGGCAGCTTGTCCACGGGCAGTCCGTGCTCGGTGAGGTCCTTCCACCACTGTTGCATCTCGGTGTCGCCCTCGAGGTCGGCGTCGGTCCGGTAGAAGTGCCTGAGCACGCCGCCGACGTATTCCTCGAAAGCATCCCACAAGGGGAGGGCGTCGTCGCGGTAGGGGTAGCTGGGCAGGACGTCAGGGGACAGCACGCCTCGGCGCTCGAAGTCCTGCCGGGGCCTGTTGTCGGAGAGCTTCCAGCGCTGGTACCCCTTCTTGCCCAGCTGGAGGTGGCCCTTCTCCGGGCCGCCAGTGGCGATGAAGTCATCGAACACCCCGCCCTCGGCGAGCAGGCCCTTGCGTGCTCCCTCGTTGATGGCGAGCGTGTACCGGAAGTGCCGGCGCAGCAGCTTGTAGACGGGGTGCGGGTCCGGCAGGTTGCGCATCGTCACCATGACGAAGGGCTCCGCCACGAAGTGGGTGCGCAGCGCGTGGCTCACCATCTGGTGCGTGTTGCCCTCGCTGCAGCGGACGTAGATTTTCGCCGCGAGCCAGTCGTACTCGCCGTCGTTCGGTGTGAAGACGGGGTCCTTCCGCGCGTCGCGGCCCAGTTGGATGGCGATGGGGCGCAGCTGGCGGGAGTCGTCCAGGTACAACAGGCAGCGGGACGCCGGAGCCCACCTCCGCTCCTCGACGCCCTCCTCGTTGACCTTCCGGTACATGGGGATGTCGTCGAGGATTTCGAAGTCGAGCAGGAAGATGCGTCTGGCGTCGAGCGCGCGCGCCAGCGTGGTGCCGGGGGACAAGAGGCCGCGCAGGTCCTCATCCGTCAGCGGCATGTCCTGGGGCACGTTGGGGACGAGGGTGATGTGCATCGGGTTGATGCCCTGGACGGCCTGCCGCGCGAACTCGTAGTCGTCCTTCCACCTGGGGGCGAGCTGGGGCACTTCCAGCCCCTTGAAGAAGTCGAAGATGTCCACCAGCCCGTTCCACGCGTTGGTCAACATGGGCAGGTGCAGCTTGATGGACGCCAGCGTCTTGGCGATGACGACCTCGTAGCTTCCCTCCGTGAGTCCCCGGTACAGCTCGTCCTTGGGCAACGGCCGCGTCTCGCTCAAGTCGAGCGCGCCAGGAAGTCCCGCGGTGGCCTCGGCGGAACGCCAGGGATACATCCGCCGACGGTGCTCGAGCAGCTCGTGCCGCGCCGTCGCTTCCCGTGCGTGGCTCGCCTGTCGCGCGAGCTTCGCGGTGCCTTCGAGCACGTCCACCGTGGCGCCACCCCGCACCCACCGGAAGAAGGGAAAGCGCCACTGCCTCCCCTCCGCGGTGACGTGGGCCTGGTCCAGCAGCCAGTCCGCCGCGACGCCTCCGGTGTTGGTGAAGCGCAGCAGCACCAGCTCGCCCAGGTCCGTGGCCTGGACGGAGTAGACATCCTCCGCGCCCGCCTCGAAGTCATCGTGGAATCGCTTGTTCAGCGCGTGCGGGCCGCTCTCCCCATGCGTGCCCACCAGGGTGACGGAAATGTCTGCGTTCGTGCCCGCGCCCAGCTTCGCGCTCGTGCGAATCTTGAGCTTGTACTCGACAGTCATGGAACCCTCTACGGAACGGGGGCAGACCGTAGGACGGGGAAAGCGAGAGCTGCAAGCCATGCTACCCTCCCCACGGAATGAGGCAGGCGTCGCTCAGCGCACGGAATTCGCGAAGGTTCCAGTGGCCCTGTCATGAGTGAGGGACACCCGTGGAAGTGGGGCTGATGACAGACGGTGGCACTGGTGGGCTCGCGGCCTGGGGCAGGGGACGGGGATGATGTTCGCGGCGCTGCGCCGGTGGGTGGGCTCTCTCGGGTTCAGGGGACACGAGAGCGACCCGAACGAAGTGTTGGACGCGGAGGAGCTGGCGCGGTGGTACTCGGGGCTGAAGCTGGAGGAGCGGCTGGAGGTCAGTCGTCAGCTCGCACCTCGGGTCCGTGCGGGCCGCACCGTGCGGGACACCTCCACGTTGCCCGCGGTGGCGGTGGGACGTCTGGTTTTCGAGCAGGACGGGCCGGACGGCCCCATACCCTTGCATCACGTCAAGGTGGAGCTGTGGGACCGGGACTTCGGCGCGCCGGATGACTTTCTGGGGGAGGGTTTCACGGACCCGGACGGTGGGTTTTCGGTCCGCTACGACCCCGAGGACGCGGGCGTGGGAGACCTGCCCGATTTGGAGGTCCGCTTCTTCGAGCCGCAGCACACGTTCCGTCCGGATGGGCAGGTGGTGGAGACGTGGCGGCGCATCGGCTCCGAGCAGGGGCCGGATGACCACGGGGGCCTCCACTTCGACTTCGGCACGTTGCGGCTGCCGTACTGGGAATACGATTCGACGACGCCGCTCGCCCGCCTGCTCGTGACGGAGGAGGGGACAGCGCCCACGGCCTATGCGCCGGGCCGTGCGATTGCGATGTTGAAGGCCGTGGCGCCCGTGGAGCTCATCAAGCGAGGGCACCTGCTCCAGGGGAAGCTGGGACAGGCTCCCGCGCTGGAGAAGATTCAGGCGGACTATCCGGAGGCGCTGACGGTGCGGATGGAGCGCGAGTCGCCGGGCTCCACGCGCACGGATGCGTTCTTTGGAGAGCGGCTGCTCAACGGCATGTTCTCCAGCATCCTCGACAGGGACCCGGAGGTGCCGGGAGACGCGAAGGCGTTCCGGCTCTACTACCCGTGGAACGCGTACGAGCAGGACGGCGTGCACTGCCTGCCGGACGTGGACGTGCGGCTTCGGTTGGTGGAGGAGCGGCTGTTGCCGGTGCGCATCATCCTGGGCATGCGCGAGCCGGGCGCGACGGCTCCGGGCTCACCGGTGACGCGGCGGAGCTACACGCCCGCGGACGGTGAGGGCTGGGAGGCGGCGAAGCGGATGGCGCGGGTGAGCGCGACGCTGGACACGGAGCTGGGCAATCACCTGGGGCAGTGTCACTTCAACGTCGAGCAGTACGCCATCGCCGCGCATCGCAACCTGCGGCTCAGCCCGCTGCGGTGGTTGCTCATGCCGCACCTGCGCGAGGTGGTGCTCATCAATCGCTCCGCCGACGGGTTTCTCGTCGGGTCCACGGGCTACATCACGCGTGCGAGCGCGCTGGTGGAGCGGGCGGTGGAGTCGCGCCTCTTGCACCTGATGGGCAGCTACGACTGGAAGGGCTTCGAGCCCGCGCCGCCCATCTGCGAGGGACACCGCTACGCGCGCGCGGCGGGGCTGTTCTGGAAGCTGCTGGGTGAGCACGTGGACGCGTTCTTCGCGGAGCACGGCGCGGCGGTGGAGGCCGAGTGGCGCGAGGTTCGGCGCTTCTCGGACGACCTGGTGGCGCACTCCGCGCCGGCCTTCGTGTGTCGCTATCTCCGAGCGACGGTGCCGGGCAAGGCCGCGCCGTGGTTCGTGCGCTCCGAGCGCATGGACCTGGACGCGAAGACCGTGGAGCCCACGCCGAAGGCCGTCAGCGCCGTGACATGGACAGACGTCCCCCAACCTGGGGAGCTGGAGGCGCTCAAACGCCTGTGTCGCTATGTCATCTACTTCGCGACCTTCCGTCACGCGTGGGCCAACAATCTTCAGTGGGACGACGCGGGCGAGGTGTTGTACGCGTGTCTGGGTTTGCGGTGGGGAAAGGGCGGGGTGCTGTCGACGGAGGCGGACCTGGATGTCGCGCCCTCGCCCGAGGAGGCCACGGAGATGCTGTGGATTTCGTGGATGTTGTCCAAGACGAACTACGGCTTCCTCCTGGCGAACGAGGAGTCCGACGTGCACCCCCGGTTCGTGGAGTTGCTGCGCGCACACGCCGCCGAGTTCGCCGCGCTGGGCCTGGATGTCCGCACGGTCAGCTCGCGCATCAACATCTAACCGCCCCTGAGCAGCCCGCACGGATATGACCTGGCCGTATCAGAAGTCATAACGTGCCTGGAGGCGGACCTGCCGAGGCGGCTGATACTCGGCGGGGGCACCGAAGGCATCGGTCCGGGTGACGGCTTGGAAGTTGAAGACATTCAAGACATCCAAGCCGAGGGTGATTCGTCCGGTGTATTCAATCCAGTGCAAGAAGGTCGCGGACGCATCGACGGCGTGTACCCAGGGCAGGCGTGTCGGGGCCCCCTCCATCCACGCTCCCGACTCTCCGATGTAGCTCAGGCTCAGCGTGGGGCGCCACCTGTGGAGGGTGGGAAGGGCTCGGAGGACGTAGAGCTTGATGGAGTCGGGGCGGTCCGACACAGAGGCGTCGCGGAGGGTGGGCCAGCCGCCATCGAGCGTGCGCTGGGCGAACGGTGTTCGCACCCGGCCCGTGCCCTTCTCGGCCAGGCTTGACCGGGTATAGCTGAGATAGAAGCGGAGGTTCTCGAGCTCGTGCTCCTGCTGAAAGACCACGCTGAGGGCTTCGTAGCGGCGCTCCTTGGCGGGAGAGGCGGGGGTACGCAACAGCCCATCCATCGGAGCGTCGAGCTTGCGATGCAGGTACGTCACAGAGAGATGTGACAAGCCATGGGACAGGTGCTGCAACCCGAGGAGGAAGTCACGGGAGGTGGGCGAGACGAGCGCGGAGGGACTCTCCGCGGCGCGCTCCGCCAGGCTCAGCGGGAGCACGGACACCGTGGAGCCGTACCTCGCGAAGAGGCGCGAGCTGAACCACGGAAGCGGATCATCGAAGACGAGCTCCAGTCGGGGAGAAACCTGCTCGCCCAGATGCAAGGAGGTGCCGCCGTCCGACGGAAGAATGCGTTGCGCGTCGTAGCGAACGCCGACGTTGAGCTCCGGCGCATGGGAAAAGGGCGGCGCCCATGAGTCCTGGACATATGCGCCCAGGACGCTGCCGCGTGTCCTGACTTCGGGGCCCGGCATGGATGTTCCCGTGTCGAGCGGGGACGTCGCATGGGCATAGCGCAGGGCCTCCGCATCGATGCCAGCCTTCAGCCGATGGCTCCCCAACAGGGTGAGCCCATGCTCAACACGGACACTCGCCTGATAGCGGTCCGTGGAGAAGGAGGGGCTCGTCCTGGTGGAGTCCGTCGGCGGCGGCGCCCCCGGCTCATTGAGCAGGGCCTCCAGGTCGCCTTGCCGATGGAGCCACCCCACGCGCGCCTGGACCTGGGTCTCTCCGAGGCGGCCCGTGAACGCGAGGCTCGTCTTCGTGGTCGTGCTGTGGACGGAGGTCGGGCGTGACGCCTCGGAGGTTGCCGCGAGCGCAGGCGTCCACCGGGTGGGCGCGGTGATGAAGGTGAGATCCATGCTCCCGGGGAGGGCATGGGGATTGAGCGTCAATCTGGCGAGGGCCTGGACGCCGCGCGAATCCAGAAAGGGAGAGGTCGCCGAGCTGACACGCGAGCGACTCAGGATGGGGGCCACTCCCAGCAAGAGCGCCAGCCGCTTGGGGATGACGGGGCCCGTGAAGGTCCCTCCGAAGTCGCCGAGGTTCCCCAGCGACGTCGTGCGAGGCCTGTCGTCGCCCGCGCCAGGGGACGCGCGCGCTCCCTCCAGGACACCGGGTGCCCAGGACATGAAGGCGGAGCCCGAGAACTCGCGGAAGGCTGTCGGCGTGCTCGTCGCATCGATACGGGCTCCCGTGGCACCGCCGGACATCGCGTCCGTGCCGCTCCAGGAAAGGTCGATGCTGTCGAGGAAGCTGGAATGGAGGGGCAAGCTGTTGGTGCCGAACGCGGGGTCGACGGTCGACAAGCCATCCAGTCGATAGTCGGCTTCGCGCCCGGATGCGCCATGGAGCGAGAGGCCCGCGTTCGACACATGGGCTCCCGCGGCGAGTTCGAGGACGCTGTCGACCGAGCGAACGGTGTTGTCCTGCGCCCTGGCGCGGCGCTGGTTCTTGAGGTCCGGGAAGAAACGCCCGTTCACCTGGAAGTGGGTGGGGAGCGTGGTCTTGTGGAATCCCCACTCCAAGGTCTCAGCCTCGTCGGGACCTTCTACCAGGCGCACATCCATGCGGAGTGTCTGACCCTCCGCGAGCTGAATGTCTCGAATGGCGTTGCTGAAGGTCTCCTGCTTGTCGAAGGTCACGAAGAATGTGCCCGGAGGGAGGTCCTCCAGGCGGTATTCGCCGTGCTCGTCCGTGATGCCCGCTCGCAGATCTCCGGGGCCGAGCACCGCGGTGACGGTGACTCCCGCGACGGCGTCCCAGGGAGAGTCCGCGCGGGTCACCTTGCCAATCAGGTTTCCCCCGGCGAGAGCAGGCGCCCCGAACAACAAGCACCCGAGCACGAAGAGTCGGAGCGGCAGTTGTATGTTCACGCGTCATCCTCGAACGAAGGAGGGGGTGCGGAGGGGCCTGGGGAGTCTGGGGCCCGGTCACTCAAATCCGCGAGAAGGAGCGCGCGTGAAAACACCCTCGCCCCGCGCGACAGGTTGCACAGGCGGATGCACCAGCGGCAATGCATGACGGACGCCTCGGAAAAGGGGACGTCCCATCCTGCGAAGAGGCTCCACTGGCGTGCTGCACGGGAGTCTCCTCGCTTCATCATCGTTTCATCACGCGTGGAGGGCCCCCCGCGCGGCGGTCCTTCAGTCTTGTGAGGCTGAGCGCGAACCGGCCGCCGGAGCGTTCTGACGACGAGCGGCCTCTGTCGCCCTGGGATGGGCGATGAGGTTCTCGAGAGCGCCATCGGCGGAGTGGGTGGCCTACGGAGTCAGGCTGCTGGTCTCAGGGTAGAGGCGCGCGGCGCCCTCATGGAAGGGCGCGAGAACGCGGTGCTCCTCGCGTTCCGCCACGGACAGCGCCCACAGCGGGAAGACGCGCAGATAGGTGTCGTAGTGGATGGCGCAGGTGCGATTGAAGACGCCCGCCCGTGGCTCTGGTGGCCATCGGCCGTCACCGTCCTGTCGCGCGCGCAGCCACGACACTCCCCGGCGAGTGGCCTCCGATTCGCCCTCTCCGGCGGCCATGAGTGACAGCAGCGACCATGACGTCGTCACCGCGTGTCCCGTCGGCCCGTCCACCCAGCGACGCTCGCGACAGCTCTGGACGGTCTCACTCCAGGAGCCGTCCTCGCGCTGATGGTCTTCGAGGAAGCGGACCGCCCGGCGCAGCGCGGTGTCTCCAGCCCGGACGCCACCGGCCACGAGGCCCGTCACCGCGAACCACGTGCCATAGCTGAAGCACACTCCCCAAGCGCCCTCCCAGCTTCCGTCCGGCCGCTGCGTGCGACGAAGGAAGTCCACGCCTCGTGTGATGGCTCGACCCACAGGCGCCGAGGGGTGTGCCCGGCGCCACGCGATAAGGGCCTGGACACAGGCGGAGGTGCACTCCACGTAGCTTGCGTCCACCATGATGCCGGCGAACACGTCCGAGGGATTGAGCCGCTCCAGCCAGCGAGGGCCTCGCATGCGTTCATAGGTGGCCCAGCCGCCGTCGCGATTCTGGAGCGAGAGGATGAACTCCACGGCCTGCGCCAGTCGCTCGCGAGGCACGCGATTGAGCCCCAGCGGCTCCAGCAGCAGACATGCCTTCAGCGCCTCCGCGGTGCAGTCACTGATGGGCCAGCCATGGGCGCGCGTGCTGAAGGGCCATCCCCCCCGGCTCGGGTGTCGGTAGTTGCGCGCGGCGCGAGGCGAGTCTTCCAGCACCTGCTCGGACTCGAGGAAGCGCGCGGCTCGCGCGAGGGTGTCCCGTGCTTGCGCGTCACCCGACGCCACCAGCGCCTGGACCGCGAACGCGGTGTCCCAGAGCTGCGAGGAGTTGTAGCCATTGAACGTCACGCCTTCCTTCGTGCGCTGGAGGTAGTCCGGCAGTTGCTCCAGGTGGGCGCGCACCTCGGGTCCATCGGGGCGGGCGATGTGCCAGACCACGGCGTTGAGCACCTTGTTGATGGGCCCGATGCAGATGGAGTGCGTGGCCTCGTCCTCCCCGCGAATCAACTCCAGTGACTCCTCCATCGCGCGGGCGCGGAGCCGCCTGGAATGAAACCGCTCATGAATCCCGAGCACGCGGTTCACGGCGCGCAGCCACGCACTGCGCGGAGTGTAGGAATCGGTGACGGCCACCCTGTTGCGCGCCGCCTTCCAGTCCACGTCCGCATAGGGCAGGGGATACAGCTCGCGACGCAGCTCGGCCAGCAGGGGCGTCTCCGTGGCGCGCGCCCGACGGCCATAGAGCCAGCCCATGGGCAGGTACACCATGCGGCAGTGGCACCACAGCCGCGATGGATGGAACGGCAGCGCGCGCGGCAGCAACCACAGCTCCGGCGGCGTGGGGGCAAGCCCGTCGTATTCGTAGAGGCCCAACAGCGCGAGGATGAACTTGCCCCAGGAGCCGCTGCCCAGCGGCCCACCGCGAGGGAGGAACCAGTCCCGCGCGCGCAAGAGGCCCGGGTCATCGGCGTCGATGCCCAACAGCCGCAGCGTCACGTAGTTGAGCACCGTCGTGAAGACGAAGCTCGGTGACTCCACGTCCAGTCCCCAGCCTCCGTCCGCGTTCTGGTGATGGCGAAGGTAGGTGAGCAATCCCTCGCGGGTGCGCGTGTCCGGGGCACGGCCCATCACATACAGCCCGGCCACATACACCGGGCTCAAGAAGAGAGGCCCGCTGTAGTCTCCCTTCCAGGAGCCGTCCGCCTCCTGGGTCCGGGCAAGCACGTCGCGGGCCCGCTGAATCATCTCACCGCCTCCACCCCCTGAGCGGCTTGCGAGCAGTCCACGTAGAGCGCTCGCAGCGCGGAATCCGACGCCACTCGCTCCTGCGTGAGCAGCATCAGCGTGCGCACCGCATCCCGACCGAGCTTCACCGGCGTGGGGTCGAACACCGCGGGATTTCCCTCCACCACGTTGAGCGTCAGCACCGCGAAGAAGAGGGGATAGAGACAGAACAGCCGGAGGCCGGGCTCCTCGGGCGGAATCGCCAGGGAGTACTCGAGCGCTTCATCCAGCTCGCCGCGCGCCACCGCCACCAGCTCCGAGTGCAGCGCCATCGCTCGCGCGCGGTGGCTCGGCAGCGCGAGCGTGGCGGGCTCCAGTCCGTATGCCGCCATCCGGTCCAGCGGCAGCCAGCACCTTCCGAGGTCCAGGTCCTCGCGCACGTCCTTCAAGATGTTGGTGAGCTGCAGGGCCCTGCCGAACGCGGTGGCCCTCGGTTCGAGCAGGGCCTGACGTGGCGGCGTGACGAGCGGCGAGTAAGCGATGAAGAGTCCGGTCAGCATCTCGCCCACGACTCCCGCCACGCAGTAGCAATAAGCGAAGCTCGCCTGGAGGTCGGGCAACCCCACGACAGGCCCGTCGCCTCCGTACCTCCGCTGAATCTGGTTCATCCCGTCGGTCATGATGCGCACACACCGCGCGACGTGGGGATGGACCCAGGAGGGGAGCGAGGCCAGGGTCTTCAGCACCGTGGACGTCCCCGCGACCAATTCGACTTCCGCCTCGGGGGCGGACGCTCGCAGCGCGGCACCTGCCCGGCGGGCAAAGGCCTGAGCGCGGCCTTCCCAACCCGGCTTCAGCTCCACGAGGCTCGCCAGCTCCTCGAACAGCGCCTCCTGGAACGGCAGGCGGGCTTCATCCTCCAGCGTGTCCGCGATGCGGCACAGCAGGTAGGCCACCGTGACGGCGAGGTCCAGGGGCTCGGGCAGCAAGGGGATGTTCAGCGCGAACGTCCGGGAGACCCGGGGTAGCACCGTTCGGCAGAACGACTCTTCCAGAGCAACCATGGCTTCCTCCACTGCGTCATGTCGTGTCCATGACTAGTTGTTGCGTCATGGGGGTGGCGTGCGTGCGGAACGTCGACGTGGTGATTGCGGGGGGCGGCCCCGCGGGGTGCGCGGTGGCGGCGGCGCTCGCCGAGCTGGGCCTGTCCGTCCTGCTGGTCGACGCGGGCGTGGACCGCCACAAGCAACTCTCCGGCGAGCTGCTCCACCCCACCGGGGTGCGTGACTTGCGCAGTCTCGGCTTCGGTGACGTCGTGGACGCGTGGACCTCGCAACCCGTGCGAGGCTTCGCGGTCCTCTTCTCCGCGCCCGAGCGCACCGTCGTCCTTCCCTATGGACACGGCGCCACCGGGGTGTCGCTGGAGCACGCCACGCTCACCGTTCCCCTGTTGGAGGCGGTGGCCCGGCGTCCTGGCGTCACCCTTCAGGCCCACTCTCGCGTGACGGCCGTGGAGCAGAACGACGCGCGCGGCGTGCGCCTTCGCTTCTCCCACGACGGTGTCGAGCACACGGTGCGCGCCCGACTGCTGGTGGCCGCGGACGGACGCGCGTCGCCCGTCCGGAGGATGCTGGGCATCGCCGAGCGCTTCACGCGCATTTCCACCATGCTGGGCGTCACGGTGGACAGCGCCTGTCTGCCCCACCCCGACCATGGACATCAGTTCGTCGGCGGCTCCGTCTACGCGCTGGCCTACGCCATCCAGCCCGGTGTGGCGCGGGTGATGGTGGACCTTCCCTTGGGCAGCACCGCGGCGACGTTGAAGGCCCAGCCGGAGCTGCTGCGCACGCTGCCCCCCGCGCTGCGCTCGGAGATTCTCCAGTCGCTGAAGGGGCCACTGGCACCGCGCATGGCGTCCAACGACGACCGGCTCGCGGAGACGGTGCGGAGGGGGAGCGCCGTGCTGGTGGGCGACGCCGCTTCGTGTTGCCATCCCCTCACCGGCAGCGGCATGGCCTCGTGCTTCCACGATGCGCGCGCGCTCCAGGATGCGATGCGCCGCCACCCGGAGGACCTCCCTCGCGCGCTCGAACGCTATGCACGGGAGCGGCGGCCGGCCCAGCGCACCCGTGTCGCGCTGGCCTCCGCGCTCTACGACGCCTGCGCCGGCCAGGACGAAGGCATGCGCGCGTTGCGCCTGGGATTGCTGCACTACTGGGAGCACAGCCCGAGGGGCGCCAGCACCTCCATGGCCCTGCTCGCCTCCGAGGAGTCGCGCATGCGGGTGATGGCGCGCGAGTACCTGTGCGTCGTCGGCCATGGCCTGGTGGCGATGCGCTCGTCGCGCCGTCAGGGGGGCCGCCTCCGAGCCACCGTGCCGTTGCTGCGCTCGGTCGGACCGCCCCTGAGGGATGCCGTGGCGAGCACAGTGGAGCAGGTGGGGAGCTGGTGGCATCGCCGCGTCCGCCGTCCCGTCTACACGCTGGCCCGCTCGGGCTGGGTGTCACCCAGGCGCGCCTTCGCATCCAACTGATAGCTCCGGCCTCGCCAGTCCACCTCGCGCGACAGCCGCGCGGACAGCGCCACGCCCGCGCCCAGTAACGGCAGCACCGCGGGCACCCAGTAATGCCGAGGGGCGATTCGCGGCCCGTTGAAGGCCCGCTGGAGCCGCAGTTGGCTCCACACGGAGAAGCCAATCGGCAGTGACGCCAGGGCCGCATGTCCCCAGGCCCGTCGCGTGACGGCCGCCGCCAGTCCTCCCCACGCGAGCCAGCCCATCACACCGCGTATCCAGTTGGGGCGCGCGAAGTTCCAGGGCAGGCCCGCTTCCGAGAAGAGGACCCAGCGCCGGAAGATGCGCAGGAACTCGCGCAGCTCCAGTTGTCCCGTGACGATGCGCAGGGGCGCATGGATGACGCGGTTCTTCCACCCGACCTCGTGCAGCTTGCGCCCCAGGTACATGTCATCCACGAACTGACCGGCGGCACACCCCACGCCGCCGATGGCCTCGAGTGCTTCGCGGCGGAACACCATCAACTGCCCCATGATGAAGGGCAGCGCGCCGTCAGGCCCCGCCGCGCGCGCGACCGACGAGCCGTACCAGGCATTCACCAGGAGCCCATAACCCACGTCCCCCGCGAGGGGCTCCTCCGCCGCCGCGTAGATGGGAGCGAACGTCGCGCCCGTCAGTGCATCCTCCAGCAGCGCGCCCACCAGCGCCGTGAGCACGCCGGGCGCGGGCCGCGTATCCGAATCACTGAAGGCCAGCAGCGTGCCCCGCGCGCGCGCCACGCCCATCTGCATGGCGTTGAGTTTTCCCGTCAGTCCGGGGGGCGGCTCTCCCGCCACGAGCAGCTCCACCCGCTTCGCGCCCGTCGGGTAGGTGGCGAGCTCCTCCCGGGTGACGGCGAACGCCGGGTCCTCCTCGCTGTCGAAAACGAAGAGCACCTCCCACTCACCGGGGTAGTCCAAATCCAGCAGCGCGCGGACGTTCTGCCGCGCCTCCACATCCAGTCCCCGGATGGGACGAATGATTGTCACCGAGGGCGGCTCGAACTTCCTCGGGGACGGGGCTGGACGCCGTCGCAGGCCGGCCATCAATCCCCGATGCCCGTGGACCAGCACACCCAGCGCCGCCGCTCCCGCCGCGACCCACGCCATGTCTCGCGTGTTCATGGCCTCACCTCCGTCCCCTCGCTCCGCGCATGCGGATGCCCATGGTGGCCAGGCCCCCACCAGTTCAGGTCCCCCATCAGCCGCATCATCGCGGGGACGATGAGCACCCGGACCAGCGTGGCATCCAGCGCCACGGCGATGGCCATGCCCAGCCCCATCGCCTTCACCACCACCACCGACGCCAACGCGAAGGCCGCGAAGACAGCCACCATGATGGCCGCCGCGCTGGTGATGAGCCCGCCGGTCTGCTCCAGCCCCTCCGCGACCGCGTGGGTGTTGTCACCCGTGCGCAGCCACTCCTCTCGGATGCGGCTGAGCAAAAGCACCTCGTAGTCCATGGACAGGCCGAACAAGGCGCAGAACAACAGGATGGGAAGGGACGGTTCGATGGGCCCGGGCTCGAAGCGCAAGAACTGGTGCAGGTGCCCCTCCTGGAAGATCCAGACCAGGGCCCCGAACGAGCCCGCCAGCGACAGCAGGTTCATCAACAGGGCCTTCAGGGGCAGCACCACCGAGCGCAGGAGCACGAAGAGGACGATGCACGTCATCCCCATCACGAAGCCCAAGGCCGCTGGCGTGTGATGCCGCACGAAGGCCGTCGCGTCCACGTCGGTGGCCGTCTGCCCGCCCACGAGCAGTCGTCCCTCTCCCACCGAGCGGTCCGCGCGCAGCGCCTTGACCAGCTCCCGCGCCTCACGACTGCTGGGGGGCGCGGACGTCAGCACCTGCAGCACCGCCACGTTGCCCGTGAGGTACGCATCCCGCGCGACGCGCAACTCCGGGGGCAACATCTCCGCGGGCGCGGCGGCCAGCTGTTGATAGGCGGCCTTGTCCATGCCGGGCGACAGGTCCACCGCGCTCTCCACGCCCACGACTCCAGGCAGCGACGCGAACCGTCGGCTCGCGTCGTAGAGGGCGGAGGCCCGCTGCGGTGTGAACGGGTCGCCCGATGGAAACTCCACCGCCACCAGCACCCGTGTCGCGGCCTCGCGTGGGAACAGCCGGGCCAGCGTCTCCGCGCCCTGGCGGGCTTCCGTGTCGGGAGGCAGCGCGGTGATGTCCGTGGCCGCCAACTCCAGGCGCCGGAACGGCAGCCCCATGGCCAACAGGAGCGCGAGCGTGGGCAGCAGCACGAGCCAGGGATGTTTCATCACCCACGTGGCCAGCGCGTGCCACATGCCACCGCGTCCCGTGGAACGGCCGAAGGGCAGCCGTCCCTTGTCCACCCTCGGCCCCAGCCAGGAGAGCAGCGCGGGCAGGACGGTGAGCGCGAAGAGCACCGCGAAGGCCACGACGAGCGCGCCGCCCAGACCCATGGCGCTCAGGTACGAGCCGCGAAAGAAGAGCAGGCCCGCCAGTCCCACCGTGACGGCCAGTCCGGAGAACGCCACCGCGCGTCCCGCGGTGTCCAGGGTGCGCGTCAGCGCCTGCTCCGTCGTCAGTCCTTGCGCGAGCTCGCCTCGGAAGCGGCTCACGATGAAGAGCGAGTAGTCGATGGCCACGCCCAAACCGATGAGCGAGACGACGTTGAGCGTGTACTGCGCCATGTTGGTGACGCGCGAGAGCAGCAGTACGCCCGCCACGCCACAGAGGACGGCGAGCCCGCCCACCACCAGTGGCAGCATGGCGGCCACCACCGTCCGGAACACCCACAGCAACACCAGCAGCGCCAGCGGGAAGGAGATGAGCTCCGCGCGCAGCAGGTCATGCTCCAACAACTGGTTGAGCGCGGCGAGGAAGGCCACCTTGCCGGTCAGCGTCGTGTCGAGGCGCGGGTCCTCCACGGCGGCGCGCACGGCGGGGAACGCGGCGGTGGCCTCGCGCTCGCCACCCTTGAGCCGCACCAGGGCCAGCAGGTCGTGGCCCGTGCGCGACACGAAGCGGGCGCGCAACGCCGGCGGGGCGCCCACCGGTGACACCACCGATTCGACCTCGGGCAGGCGCTGCACGCGCGTAAGGACGTCCGTAACGGCCTTCGTGAAGCGTGGCTCGTCCACCGTCCAGGTGTCGTGGTGGAAGATGACCGCCAGCGTCTGGTCCGTCGAACCCGCGGCGGCGGGCCGGGCCAGCGCCTCCGCCTTCGCGGCTTCGATGCCGTCGATGGTGCCGGTGGTGAGGTGCCCTCCCTGGAGTAGCACCCAGATGGCCAGGGCCAGGAACACGACGGCGCCCCCCAACACCCGGCTCCGGTGCCGATGCACACCGCTGGCGAGCCGGGCGAACAGGGTGGGTGACGCTGTCGCGTCGCTCATGGCGCGGGGACTTCCTGGAACGATGCGAGGATTTCGCGCGCCGTATCCACCTTGACGCTGCCGCGCTCCACCAGCAGCCGCGCCACCTTCTCCACGTCCACGCCGCGCGCGCCCGCTGTCACCGCGACGCACCGGGCATGCAGCGCCATGTGCCCCTTCTGGATGCCCACCGAGCCCAGCGCGCGCACCGCCGCGAAGTTCTGCGCCAGCCCCACCGCCGCGAACACCATGGCCAGCTCTCGCACATTGGTGACGCGCAGGAGCTTGAGCCCGAGCTGCGCGCCGGGGTGCACCTTGATGGGTCCGCCCACCATGCCCAGCGCGAGCGGCAACTCGATGCGGCCCACCAGGTGGCCCTGCTCCAGCGTCCAGCGGGACAGCGGCCCGTAGCGGCCCCCTCGGCACGCATAGGCATGCGCGCCCGCTTCGATGGCCCGCCAGTCCTGGCCCGTGGCGATGGCCACCGCATCAATCCCGTTCATCACGCCCTTGTTGTGTGTCGCCGCGCGGTAGGGGTCCGCCTCCGCGAAGCGGCTCGCCTGGAGGATGCCCTCGGCGATGTCCTCACCCGGCAGGCCGAAGTCCGCCAGCGCCGCCAGCGGGATGCGACAGGAGGCCCGCGCCAGTCGCTGGTCGGCGAGGTTGGACAGGATGCGCACGAAGACGCGGCCGCCGGTGAGCTGCTCGATGAGCGGCGCGACACCCTCCGCCATGGTGTTGATGAGGTTTGCGCCCATGGCCTCCTTCGTGTCGACCAGCAGGTGGACGATGAAGAGCGGCTCGCCCTGGGGCCCTTCGGGCGCGGGGAGGATGCGCACCTGTACGTCGCGCGCGCCGCCGCCTCGCCGCTCGAGCGCGGGGTGGAAGCTGTTGGCGAGGGCGAGCAGGTGCTCCCGCCCCGCCAGCAGCCGCGAGCGAGCGACCTCGGGCGTGCCGTAGCGGGTGAGCTGCACCTGGCCAATCATCATCGAGGCGTCCGCGTCGGCGGTGAACCCACCGGCCTCACGCACCACCTTCGCGGCGAAGGACACCGCGGCGACGACGGATGGCTCCTCCACGGCCATGGGCACCAGGTGGTCGCGCCCGTTGACGGTGAGGTTCAGCCCCAGGCCCAGCGGCAGGGCGAACACGCCCACCGCGTTTTCGATCATCTGGTTGACGACGTCGAAGGTCGGCGCGCCCAGCGCCCTGAGCACCTGCAGCTCCTCCGGTGAGACATCTCCGCGCAATGCCAGTTCCCGCCAGCGCTCATCCACGGTGCGGCGGTGGAAACCTGGCAGGCGAGAGGACAGTGTGCCCGGTTGGACTTGCGGCAATCCCTCGTCCACCACTTCCGACATAGACGCCCCCCATTGCTCTGCCCGTCAATCACCATGGGAACTGGTGATGACCGACGGCGTTGGGCAGGGGCCCTGGGGCTTTCGGACGTCGTGAGGTCCAGGAGCGGACGGCGTGGCCCGCGTCTGTGGACACCTGGGCCTTTGCGTCGCGTGCCTGCCCCTCCCTCGGGTGCGAGCGTCGTGCTCAGTGGGCGAGCATCAGCCACGCGCCCACGAGCAGCATCCATCCGAACACGAGCGACTCCACCGTTCGCTGGATGAGTCCGCGCACGGGAGACTCGAAGGACAGCGCGACCATTCCGAGCAGGACGAGCTTGCCCACCGCGCCCGTCAGCGTGGAGAGCGACGCCAGCGCGGGCAGGTCCTCGAACACGCGCTGCAGTTCGATGAGGCCGCCGCCCGCGCCGAAGTAGCCCAGCCCGGCGACCAGGTTGTGCATCTGATTCTTCCAGGTGCCCCAGAACGGCGCGCCCTCGTCGCAGGGGAACACCGCCGCGCCCACGTAGCTGACGCCCAGCAGCGACAGCAGCGCGAGCCCGGTGATGACGTCTCCCTCCGGCGTGAGCCGCGTGTTGAGCACGGCGGAGAAGCCCATGACGGCGAGCCCCGCGGGCGCGAAGCCGAGCCACGCCACTCGCTTCGCCTCGGGAGCCCCCGACGCGCCCAGCTCGCTGATGGTGTGGCGCAGGTGGCTGTAGCCGGGACGCCGACGCGCGAACCACCACGGCGGCAGGGCGGTAAGCGTCGTGGCGAGCAGGGCTGCGAAGAAGACCCCAGGGTTCATGCGCTTATTCCAAGGGGGCAAGGGGCCCGGAGAAAGGGGATTCGATGGGGGTAGCCCCGCGCCCGGGGCGTCGTCAGATTGCAGGGGCTTACGCCATGAGGAGGGCGTCATGTCGCATCGCAGCCGACTCTCGGGCTTCATCATCGATTGTGAGACCGGGGACATGCGGTCCGCCGCCACCTTCTGGGGGCAGGCGCTGGGCCTCCGGGTGGGCGAGCACGAAGTCGAGGGTGGAGCCGAATACGTGGGCCTCCAGGACACTCCAATGGGGCTGCACGCCGCGCTGCAGAAGGTCTCCCACCCTTCGCGCATCCACCTGGACATCGAGGCGGACGACCAGGACGCGGAGGCCGCGCGCCTTGAGGCGCTGGGCGCCCGGCGCATCGGCTGGGTGAAGCGCTGGTGGGTGATGGAGGCGCCCACGGGCCATCGCTTCTGCATCGTGAAGATGAACAACCCGGACCAGGGGCCGCCACCCACCGTCTGGGGCTGAGTCCCGTCGCGGTGAGCCTCGGACTCAGAGCGCCGCGGCGACACAGAGTGGCACGGCCGGGCGCGACTCGCGTCCCGTCGCGGTGGGCCTCGGGGCTCAGAGCGCTCCGGCCACACTGGCGCGCAGGCGGCGGAGCCCCTCGTCGATGCCGTCCGCCGTGAGCGCGCCGTAGCCCAGCACCCAGCCATGGCGCGTCGGCGCGCCGGCGAAGTACGGGGAGAGCGCCTCCACGCCGACACCCGCGGCGCGCGCCTGCCCGGTGAGCGCCTTCTCCAGCCGAGCGCCACCCCGCGCGAAGGTCGCGCACAGGTGCAGGCCCGCGACGGAGGGCAGCAGGCGGAGCCCGGAGCCAAAGTGGCGCGTGAGCCCTTCGGTGAGTCGCGCGTGCCGGTGCTCGTACTCGCGCCTCGTCTTGCGCAGGTGACGGGCCAGCAGGCCGGTGTCGATGAAGCGCGCGAGGACCGCCTGAGCGGGGAGCTGGCTGTGGCTGTCCGCCACCTGCTTCGCCAGCCGAAGCTCCCGCTGGAGTGACGGCGGCGCGACGAGGAATCCCAGGCGCAGCCCGGGGAGCAGCACCTTGGAGAACGAGCCGACGTAGAGGACGCGCCCGGAGCGGTCCAGGCCATGGAGCGTCTCGAGCGGCCTGCCGCCGAAGCGGAACTCGCTGTCGTAGTCGTCCTCGATGACCACCGCGTCGCGCTGGCGGGCCCAGTCGAGCAGCGCGAGTCTTCGCGCCGGTGACATCACGATGCCGAGCGGAAACTGGTGGGACGGCGTGACGTAGACGAGGCGCGCGTCGTCCGGCAGCGCGCTCACGTCGAGTCCTTCCGCGTCGACGGGAACGGGCACGACGCGCGCACCCAGCGACTGGAACAGGAGGCGCGCGGGTGGGTAGCCCGGCTCCTCGACGGCGACACAGTCTCCGGGCTCCAGCAGGACGCGCCCGATGAGGTCGAGCGCCTGCTGGGCACCGTGGGTGATGAGCACGTCCGTGGCGTCGGCGCGCACGCCTCGGGACACGCCGATGTGGCGCGCCACGGCCTCCCGCAGCTCGGGCTGTCCGGACGGGTCCATGTAGGCCGCCGTCATCGCCGAGGCGCGCAACTGCCTCGCCATCAATCGGCGCCAGGTCTCGAACGGAAACAGCGCGGCGTCCGGGATGCCGACGCGGAAGTCATGGCGCGCG
>NZ_JABUMQ010000204.1:0-20200 GCF_013336645.1 Myxococcus sp. CA039A
GGGCAGCATCGCCGGGACGCTCCTGGCGGCCTTCGTCGTCCTGCCGTGGCTGGGCACCGCGCGCGCCATGGCCTGCTTCGCGGGGGTGCTCGGGCTGACGGCGGCGCATGGGCTCGGCTGGCGGTGGCGGGTGGTGGCCGTGGGCGTGCCGGTGGTGGCGCTGGCGCTGGGAGTCCACGCGCTGCCGCGACATCCGCGAGCGCGGGACGTGGCCGAGTCACCCCATGCCTTCGTGCAGGTGCTGGAGTCACCCGAGGGGACGCGGAGCCTGGTGTTCGACGAGGGCTACGCGGTGCAGAGCACGTGGCTTCCCGGGCAGCCGGTGCGGGAGGAGGTCTTCGGGCACTACCTGCTGACGCCGGCGATGGCACGCGCGGAGCCTCGGGCGCCCAGGGTGTTGCTGCTGGGCCTGGGCGCGGGCACCAGCGCGCGCGGGCTGCGGGAGACGTATCTCGGAGCGAGGGTGGTGGGCGTGGAGCTGGACGCGGAGGTGGTGCGGCTGGCGCGGACACACTTCGGGCTGGGGGCCGAGGTGGAGGTACACGTTGGCGATGCACGCGCGTTCCTGGAGGCGGACTCGCGGCGCTACGACGTCATCATCGTCGACGCATTCCGCTTTCCCTATGTGCCCTTCCACCTGACGACGCGTGAGTTCGCGCGGAGCGTGGCGGACCACCTGGTTCCCGGAGGCGTGGCGTGCTTCAACGTGGGCCGCTTCCGCGAGGAGCGCGGTGTGGTGGACGCGGTGGGTGGCACGCTGGCGTCCGTGTTTCCTCACGTGCTCGCGGCGGATGCGCGCAACCCCAGCAACACGCTCTTCTTCGCGGGGGAACAGGGCATGGCGGAGCGACTGGCCGCGAGGACGGAGCGGCTCCCACTCTCGCTGCGCCCGCTGGCGACGCGCGTCGTCGGAGAGCTGCGCGCGGTGGCCTCGGCGGAGCCCCTCACGGATGACCGGGCCCCGGTGGAGCTGCTCACGGATGTCATCCTCCTGCGGGCCCTGGTGCGCACGGAGGGGCTGAAGTGAAGCCCCTGCCTCGCATGCCGGAGTTCCTCGCGCCGCTGCCCCTGGCGGCCGTGGCGCTGATGGCGGTGAATGACCGCTGGCTCAAGCCCACCTTCCACAACACGCTCACCGGCAAGCTGTCGGACGTGGCCATCTGCTTCTTCCTGCCGCTCTACGTGTCCGCGCTGCTGGCCCTGGTGACGCGCTGGCCTCGGAGCCTCCGGCTAGGCGCGGGAGCGGCGCTGACCGCCGTGCTGTTCACCGCGCTCAAGGTGTCACAGCCCCTCGCGGACCTCTTCTGTCAGTGGCTGCGTCCCCTGGGCGCGCCGCTCGGCCTCGACAGCTTCCGAGCGGTGGCCGACCCCACCGACCTGCTGACCCTGCCCTTCATCGCGGTGGCGGTGCTGTACGGCCGCGCCACGGTGCTCTCCCGGACGCCAGCCGCGTCCCTCACACCCCCCGGAGCCTTGTCATGAAGCCCCTGCTGAGAAACCTCGCGTCCGTCGCGGTGCTGGCCACCACCGGGCTCCTGCTCCTCGCCGACTCGTCGCGCAAATGCGAGCACGGCACCAGAGACGTCACCTTCGACGTCACCGGCAACACCTGCGGCTCCAACGGCACCTTCCGCGTCCTGTCGGGTGAGGACGCGTGCGAAATCACCACGCAGGGGGCCTCGGCGCTGGGGTTCCCCGAGTTCGGCGATTCGACCCGAGACAGCGTGGACATTCCGAAGGGCGAATGGTCGCTGCATGACCCCAGCCTCACCGTGCACCTGGGCGCGGATGGGGGCGTCGTGCGGCCGGACGCGGGTTCCTCGACGAGCGTCCAGGCCAACCGCCACTGTGAGAACGAGCTGGACGGGGACACGCTGGTGCTGACGTGCATCGACCGGCGCGACGACCTGTCCGGCGTCGAAGTGGCCCGCTGCGGGGCGAAGCTCACCCCGCGCTGAGACTCTTCACCAGCCACCCCACCGCGCCTCCGCCCAGCACCAGCCAGGCGGAGTTGACGCGCCAGCGGATGAGCAGCACGGCGGACGCGAGGGCGAGCCCCACCGTCCACGCATCCACCAGCGCGGCCCGGCCGAGCTGCCACGTCACCACGGCCATCAGCGCCAGCGACGCCACGTTGACGCCATCCAGGAACGCCCCCGCCCTCCACGAGCGACGCAGGCGCGGCACCAGCGGCCCGCTGAGCGCGACGAAGAAGAACGCGGGCAGGAAGATGCCCACCGTGGCGACCACCGCCCCCGTCATCCCCCCGAGCACGTAGCCGATGAACGTGGCCGTGGTGAACACGGGACCGGGCGTCACCTGCCCCACCGCCACCGCGTCCAGCAACTGTGCCTGGGTGAGCCATCCCCACCGCTCCACCAGCTCGGAGCGGAGGAACGCCAGCAGCACGTACCCGCTGCCGTACAGCACCGAGCCCACCTTCAGGAAGAAGAGGAACAGGCCCTGCTGCGTGAAGGGCACGGCCGTGGTGGCGGCGCCCAGGGGAAGCGCCAGCGCCCACGGCGACACGGGCAACGAAGCGGAGCGGCCCGAGGGCCCGTGCTCCCGGCGGTGCTCGATTGCGCGCCACGCGAGGACGCCGAGCCCCGACAGCAACAGGAGCCACAGCTCGTTGACGCCGAGGAAGGCCGCCGCCGCGGACCCCACGGCCACGACAGCGGCGAGCCGCGTCTTCACCACGGTGCGCGACAGCCCCCAAAGGGCCTGCAGCACCACGGCGATGATGACGGCCTTCACGCCGTACAAGAGCGCGCCCACGTCCGGCAGGTCTCCGAAGCGCGCGTAGGCCCAGGCGAAGCCGGTGACGATGAGGAACGCCGGAAGGATGAAGCAGACGCCGGAGACCAGCAGCCCCGGCCACCCGCCGCGCCGGTGGCCGATGTGGATGGCCAGCTCCGTGGAGTTGGGGCCGGGGATGAGGTTGGCCGCGCCGAGCAGGTCCACGAACTCCTCGCGCGTGAGCCAGCGCCGACGGCGCACCACCTCGTCCTCCATGAGCGCGATGTGCGCGGCCGGGCCACCGAAGGCGGTGGTGCCCAACCGGAGGAACAGGAGCGCCAGCTCCCGGAGCACGGGCGCGCTGTCTCTCGGCGCGGAAGGCGCGGGGCTCGCGGGCTCCAGGGGAGGCATCTTCACGAAAGCTACCCCAGGAAGAGGGATGCGCTGTCGAAACAACCTGGCGACTTCCCACCCGAGCACGGGCCTTGTCACCCGGGCCCCGTCCTGGATTCATGCCCGTCATGACCACCCATGACACCACGCTGCTCGCGGCGGCCGTCGTCGAGAGCCAGGCCGGCTACACGCAGTCGATTCGCACCGGCAAGCACCACTTCCAGGCGGACGAGCCCGCGGCGCTGGGAGGCGCGGACCAGGGCCCCGCGCCCTATCAACTGCTGATGGGCTCGCTGGGTGCGTGCACCGCCATCACCTTGAAGATGTACGCGGCCCGCAAGGGCTGGGACCTGGGCCCGCTCACCGTGAAGCTCAAGCTCTTCCGTGAGAACGACACCGAGCGCGTGGAGCGTGTGCTCTCCTGCGGCCCCGCCGTGAGCGAGGAGCAGCGCGCGCGCCTGCTCGAAATCTCCGCGAAGACGCCGGTGACGCTCACCCTCTCGCGGGCCCTGCGCATCGAGACGACCTTCGCCCCGGCGGTGCCCACGCCCTGACAACTCCGCGAGAGGGCCGCCCCCGCTCTCACTCGAGCGGGGACGACCTTCACGCGCCTCGGGCCTCAGCCCGGCGTCGCGTCGGGCTGCCGGTCCGGGTGGGACGCCTGGAAGGCGGGGTGCTCCGCGCACGCCGCTTCAATCCGCAGCAGCGTGGGGTACGGCGACAGGTCCAGCGCGAAGCGACGCGCGCCGTACAACTGCGGCACCAGACAGACATCCGCCAGCGTCACCGAGTCACCCACGCAGAAGCGACCCACCGTGGGCTGCACCATCTTCTCCAGCGCCTCCAGGCCTCGGGTGTTCCAGTAGGCCCCCCACGCCTTGTCGTCGCCGTTCAGCTCGGCCTTGATGCGCTGCAGGACGGACAGGTTCTGCATGGGCTGCATGCCGGAGTTCACATACTCCGCCAGCATCCTCGCGCGGGCGCGCAGGTACGCGTCCTCGGGGAACAGCGACGGCGACGGGACGTGGTCCTGGAGGAACTCCAGGATGGCGAGCGACTGGGACAGCCGGCGCACGGTGCCGTCCGCCTCCGTCCACTCCAGCGTGGGCACCGTCCGCATGGGATTCACGGCGCGGTATGCGTCGGAGTTCTGCTGACCGCCGTCCTTCAAGAGATGCACCGCGACGTACTCGAAGGGCAGGCCCTTGAGGTTCAGCCCCAGCCGCACCCGCCACGAAGCGGACGAGCGCCAGTAGTTGTGCAGGCGCAGGTCCTTCATGACGGCTTCACCACCTTCTGGGAGATGCGACCGAAGACGCTCTGCCCGTCCTCGCCCATCATCTCGATGTCGATGGTGTCGCCGGGCTTCATGAAGGGCGTCTTCGGCTTGCCCTCCTCAATCGTCTCAATCATGCGCTGCTCGGCGAGGCAGGAGATGCCCCGGGCGCGGTCCACGTTGGACACCGTGCCGCTGCCCAGGATGGTGCCCGCGGTGTAGCCGCGCGTCTTGCACAGGTGCTGGATGAGCTCGAAGAAGGAGAAGTGCATCTCCGGGCCCGCGTCGGTGTCACCCACCTGGACGCCGTTGAGCACCGAGCGCAGGCGCAGGTGGATGCGGCCCTCGCGCCAGGCCGGGCCCACCTCGTCCGGCGTCACCGCGAACGGGCTGAAGGCCGTGGCGGGCTTGCTCTGGAAGAAGCCGAAGCCCTTGGCCAGCTCGTCTGGGATGAGGTTGCGCAGCGACACGTCGTTGGCCAGCATCAGCAGCTTGACGTGCTTGCCGGCGTCGGCGGCCTTCGTGCCCTGCGGCGTGTCGCCGAGGATGACGCAGACCTCGCTCTCGAAATCGAGGCCCCACGCCTCGTCCGCCAGCGGGATGTCCGCGGTGGGCGCCAGGAAATCCCCGGAGCCGCCCTGGTACACCAGCGGGTCCGTCTTCAGCGTGGCCGGCGGCTCCGCGTTGCGCGCCTTGCGCACCAGCATGACGTGGTTGATGTAGGCGCTGCCGTCAATCCACTCGTAGGCGCGCGGCAGCGGCGCATGCAGGGCCGTCTGGTCCAACGGGCGGCTCTGCACCGCGCCGGCCTCCAGCTGCGCGGCGAGCGCGCGCAACAGCGGCTCCTTCGTGTCCCAGTCGTCCAGCGCCGCCTGCAGCGTCAGGGCGACGTTGGTGGCCAGCGCATAGGCCGAGTTGTCCCGCTTGACGACGATGAGCCGCCCATCACGGGTTCCATCCTTGAGCGTCGCGAGCTTCAATCCCGGGCTCCCCGCGGCCCGGTGGAAACAGCGGGGGCCGCCTCATGTGCTCGGCTTTTCCGCCGGGGCCCCCAGGGTGTCAAGCGCAGGGCGCAGATGCGCCGCGACAATCGTCACGGCGTGGAGAATGTCGAACCGCTCGCGGCGGAAATCTACCAGCAGCTCGACCGTGCCGGCAGCTGCGCGAAGTAGTTGTTGCCCAGGTTGCTGTCCCACTGGCCATGGGACGTCGCCGCCAGGGAGATGTCCCACGCGTTCTGATTCCCATTGGAGTTGAAGGCGTAGAAGAAGAGGTCGTTCTCCACCGCCGTGGGCTGCTGGCACACCCAGACGCCATCCTGGCCACCGTTGGCGAAGTGCTCAGTGCACTGGGGCAGGTTCTGGTACTGCATGCACTTGATGCAGGCGCGCGGCCCCGCGTTCAGGAAGACATAGGCATCGTTGTTGGTGCCCGCGCTGGCGCTCAGCGTCTGCTGGCGGCCGTTGAGCTGGATGTAGATGGAGATTTGATTGTCCGGGTACAGGCCCCGCAGGTAGCCCCGGTAGCTGACGGTGAGCGTCGCCAGGCGGCCAGGGAGCCGGCGCGTGTGGCGGATGACCTCGAAGGGCCCCGTCGTCGCGGAGTCGTACACGCTGCAGATGGGGTAGTCCGGCGGATAGTCGGAGGCGCGCGCCGAGGAGACAGGGAGCAGCAGGGTCAGCGCGAGCGCGGCCAGGAACGTCTGCGACAGCTTCATGAGTGTGTCCTCGAGCAGGAGCGAGTTCACGCACCGGCGTAGCATGTGTCACCCACATGCCGGAAGACCGGGCGCCCGCCTCGTCGGCCGCCGGACGGACAAGGCCGCCCGCACGGCCTTGCCTCCTCGACAGTCCGTGGCGTTGGGCGCTCGCTCCCCTGGTTCGCGAGCGGGCACACAGCATGCTCGTGGGGCAGGAGGGAAGCGGAGCGCGCGCGGCTGTTGAAGGCTGAGTCGGCACACGGGGGACGTGCGTCGGCCTCTCCCCTTGGCAGCGCCCCGTCCGACACCCAACGTTGCCGGAAGGACGGAACGCGAGGCCAACCTCATCGCCGGAGCGATGCGGGGGTGGAGCGCGAGGACACTGAATGGCTGAAGGCTTCCAAGACGCCGGCGCCGTTCCAGGAGAGCCGCAGTCCGGCCGCCGACTGGGCAACCGGTTCGAGCTTGCCCACCGCATCAAGGCCGGCCACGGCATCTCCACCTGGGACGGCGTGGACCTGCGCACCGGAGAGCGCGTCGCCATCAAGGTGACGTCCACCACGGCGCTCGTCCCGGCCGCGCGGCACCGGCTGGAGCACGAGGCCACCGTCCTCTCCCACCTCGACAGTCCCTTCATCGTGCCGGTGCGTCACCTGGGCACCTCGGGCGACTGGCTGTTCCTGGTGGCGCCCTGGCTCCAGGGCGAGTCGCTGGATGCGCGCCTGTCACGCGGCGCGCTGAGCGTTCCGGAGGCCCTGTCCCTGGGCCGAGACTTGCTGTCCGCGCTGGCCGAGGCCCACCGTCACGGCGTCCTGCACCGGGACGTGAAGCCCACCAACATCATCGTCTCCGGACAGCCGCTCTCCCGCGCCACGTTGATTGACTTCGGCCTCGCGCGCAGCGAGCGACTGGACCCGTCGCTCAGGGACCTCCCGGTGGGCACCGCGCGCTACCTGTCGCCGGAGCAGGCGGGCCTGCTCCACCGTCCGGTCGAGGCCACCTCGGACCTGTACTCCGCGGGCGTCGTCCTCTTCGAGTCCCTCTCCGGAGAGCCCGCCTTCGACGGTGACTCCGTGGGCGAGGTGCTGCGTCAGCACCTGGCGGCGAGGCCCCGGCTGCGCGCCGTGGGCGTGGAGGCGCCGCGCGCGCTGGAGGAGGTCATCTCCCGGCTGCTGCAGACGGACCCGTCGGACCGCTACCAGACCGCGAGCTCCGCGCTGGCGGACCTGACGGAGCTGGAGGAAGCACTCTCGCGGGGACAGTCGGAGCCGGCGCTCATCACCGGCGCGAAGGATGCGCGACGCAGCCTCGCCGAGCCGTCCTTCGTGGGCCGTCACGAGGAGGTGGCCACGCTGGAGCGGGAGCTGGACCTCACGCGGACGGACCCCGGACGGCTCGTGCTGGTGGAGGCCGAGTCGGGCGGAGGCAAGAGCCGGCTCCTCGAGGAGCTCCGCGCGCGAGCGGCGCGGCATCACGCGTGGGTGTTGCAAGGCCAGGCGCAGGACCAGGCCGCGCGGCGCCCGTTCCAGCTCTTCGCCGGCGTGGCCTCGGACATCACCCAGGCGCTCCAGGCGAAGCCCGCGCTCGCGGAGTTCCTGCGCGACAGGCTGGCGGGGCAGGAGGCCGGCCTGTGCACGGTGCTGCCGCAGTTGGAGCCCGTGTTGTGCGCCCAGGCCCGCGCGCCCGCGCGAGGACTTGGGCCCGAGTCACTCGGGGAGAGCCGGGGCATCTGGGCCCTCACCGCGCTGCTGAACGCGCTGGGCACCCGGGACGAGCCCGCCGTGGTGGTGCTGGATGATTGTCAGTGGGCGGATGAGCTGACGCTGCGGGCGCTGGAGGGCTGGTCCCTGGCGAGGAAGCAGGGCCGGGGGCGGGTGCTCGTCGTCGTCGCGTTTCGCGGCGAGGACATTGGCCCCACGCACGTGCTGCGCAGACTGGCTCCCACCGCGCATCTGAAGCTGGCCGCCTTCGGCGCCCTGGAAGTCACGCGGCTGGCGGAGTCCATGGCCGGCGCGCTGCCCCCCGAGGCCACCGAGCTGGTGGCGCGGCTGTCCGAGGGCAACCCCTTCATGGCCAACGCGGTGCTGCACGGGCTGGTGGAGGACGGCGTGCTCGTGCCCGGCCCCTCCGGGTGGCAGGTGCAACCGGAGGCGATGGCGCACGCGCGCTCGTCGCGGCAGGCGGCCACCTTCCTCGTGCGGCGCCTGCGGCTGTTGCCCCTGGCCGCGCGGCGCCTGCTGTCCGTGGGCGCGGTGCTGGGCAAGTCGTTCGAGCTGGCGCGGGTGGCGACGCTGTCGGGTGTCTCCGCCGAGGAGCTGGGCGCCGCGCTGGAGGCGCCGCGCCGCAGGCACATGCTGTGGGAGGAAGGCACGCGCTACACCTTCGTGCACGACAAGCTGCGCGAGGTGTTGCTGGACATGCTGACGCCGCAGAAGCGGAGGGAGCTGCACCGGCTGGCGGCGCGCTCGGCGGCGAACCAGCTGCCCCAAGACCCGTTCGAGCTGGCCTATCACTTCGACGCGGCGGGCGAATACGCGCAGGCACTGCCCCACGCGCTCGTGGCCGCGGAGCTGGCGCGGCGGCGCTTCGCGCTGGAGACCGCGGAGCTGAACTATCGCATCGCCGAACGCGGCGCCTCGGGCGCGGATGCGGGCACCCGCTTTCGCGTCGCGGCGGGGCTGGGCAATGTCCTCATGCTGCGCGGTCGCTACGAGGAGTCCCGCCAGCAGTTCGAGCGCGCCCAGGCGTTGGCGAGAGACCGACAGGAGCAGGCGCGCATCCTCGGCCAGGTGGGGGAGCTGGCCTTCAAGCGGGGCGACTTCGGCGAGGCCACGCTCGCGCTGGAGCAGGGCCTGAAGCTGATGGGGCGCTGGGTGCCTCCGGGAGGACTGCTCACCGGCGCCAGCGCCGTCTGGGAAATCCTGGCGCAGGCCGCGCACACGGTGGCGCCGCGCAGGTTCCTCTCGCGCAGGCCGCTGGCGGGTGGGGAGAGCGACCTCCAGGCGGTGCGCCTCTACAGCCGGCTCGCCTATGGCTACTGGTACCGGCGCGGACGCATGGCGGTGCTGTGGGCGCACCTGCGGGACTTGAACCTCGCGGAGCGCTACCCGCCCACGCCGGAGCTGGCGCAGGCGTATTCGGAGCACTCGCCCGCGCTCACCACCCTGCCCTGGTTCCAGCGCGCCTTCGCGTACGCGGAGAAGTCCCTGACCCTGCGCCAGGAGCAGCGCGACGTCTGGGGCCAGGGACAGACGCTGCACTTCTACGGCCTGGCCTGCTACGCGGCGTCCCGCTTCAACGACTGCATCGAGAAGTGCACCGAGGCCATCCGGCTGCTGGAGCGCACGGGGGACCCCTGGGAGGTGAACAACGCGACGTTCCAGGTGGCCATGGCGCTCTATCGGCTGGGCCGGCTGCGCGAGTCGCTGGAGACGAGTCAGCGGCTGCACGCGGCGGCTCTGGCGCTGGGAGACCGCTACTCGGCGCGCCTGGGGCTGGAGGCCTGGGCCAAGGCGTCGGGAGGGCGGCTTCCGGGCACGCTCCTGGAGGGCGAGCTGGGCAACCCCGACCAGCCGGACCCGCAGAGCTACGCGGGCGTCCTCCAGGCGGAGGCCCTGCGCCGGATGCACAAGGGTGACGCGGCGGGCGCCGTGGAGGTGCTGGAGCGCGCCGCGCGGCTGGTGGACGAGGCGAACCTGCGCCAGGAGTACGTGGCCCCCATCGCGCCCCTCCTGGCCACGGCGCTGCGTCAGCTCGCGGAAGTCACCTCGCCCCTGGCCGCCGCGCGCCGCGAGGCCCTGCTCAAACGCGCCGAGGGCGTGGCACGGCGCGCCCATGCGCTGGCGCGCACCTACCGCAACAACCTCCCTCATGCGCTGCGCGAGCGGGGCCTGATTGCCGCGTTGAGAGGCCAGCCCCGACAAGCGCGACGCTGGCTGGAGCAGTCGCTGCAAGTGGCCGAGGCCCAGCAGATGCGGCACGAGCATGCCCAGAGCCTGAAGGCCCGCGGAGCGCTGGGACACGCGCTGGGCTGGCCCGACGCGGAGGTGGACCTGGCCACGGCCACCCGGGCGCTGGAGGAGATGGAAGAAGGCCTCTCGCCGGAGGTCGCCGCGCGAGGCGGCACGCGCACCCTCTCGCTGGTGGACCGCTTCCCTCGCGTGCTGGAGGCGGGCCGCAGGTTGGCCTCCGCCCTGTCACGCGAGGCGGTGTTCGAGGCCGCGCGCCAGTCGATGCTGGAACTCCTGCGCGCCGAGCACTGCGCGGTGGTGGACCCTCGCGATTTGCCCACGGAAGAGGACTCGGACGCGGTGGGCATCAGCCGCACCGCCATGGCCCGCGCGCTGGAGACCGGCCGCATCACCGTGCTGGGACAGGGCCTGCCCGGGCGCGCGAGCGAGAGCATGGAGCTGCTCGGCGTGCGCTCGCTGCTCTGCGCGCCCATCCAGGTGCGCGGCAAGACGGTGGCGTGCGTGGTCGCCACGCATCGTCAGGTGGGCGCGCTGTTCGGCGAGCTGGAGGAGCACCTGGCGGAGTTCGTCACCGTGCTGGCCGGAGCGGCGCTGGAGAACGCGGAGAACTTCGCGCGCATCGCCGCGCTCTCCGAGGAGCAGGGCCGGCTCTACCGCGCCGAGCAGGAGGCGGTGCGCCGCCGCGATGACTTCCTCTCCATCGCCGCCCACGAGCTGAAGACGCCGCTCACCTCGCTCCAGCTCCACATCCAGGGCCTCCAGGCCCAGGCCCGAGCCACCACCCACCTGCCTCCGGAGAAGCTCACCGCCAAGCTGGAGTCCGCCTCCGCGCAGACCCAGCGCCTGGGGCGGCTGGTGAGCGACCTGCTGGACATCTCCCGGCTCGCCCAGGGCCAGCTCCACATCAAGCTCTCCGAGGTGGACCTGGTGGCGCTGGTGCGAGGCCAGCTCGAGCGCAGCCGCGAGGCGCTCGCCCGCGCCGAGTGCCCGGTGCGGCTGCACGCACCCAGGCACCGCCTCGCGGGCTACTGGGACGCCATGCGACTGGAGCAGGTGGTGGGCAACCTGTTGTCCAACGCGATGAAGTATGGCGCCGGCCAGCCGATTGAAATCACCCTGGAGGAGCGGGGCGGCCTCGCGCGGCTGCGCGTGCGGGACTCCGGCATCGGCATCGCCACCGAGGACCTCTCGCGCATCTTCGGACGCTTCGAGCGCGCGGTGTCCGTGCGCCACTATGGCGGCTTCGGCCTGGGCCTTTGGATTGTCCGCGAAATCGTCCAGGCCCTGGGCGGCACCATCGACGTGGAGAGCACCCCGGGCACGGGCTCCACGTTCACCGTCACCCTGCCCTGCTCCGGGCCCCCGTCACACCTCGAGCCTCCCGGCCCGCCCGTGCACTGAAGCGCGCTCCAGGCGCCAAGGTCAGCGGCGGGTGAGCTCCAGGTAGATGACATTGTCCTGGCTGTCCCGGAACAGCCGCACGGAGTCGAGCTGCTCCAGCGGCACTTCACCCAGCAGGGCGCGCATCTCGTCCTCCTCACGGTAGGTGAGCCACCAGTCCATGAAGGCCTCCATGTAGCCCGTCTCCGGAGGAAAGCGCGCGAAGTTGGCCACCAGCAGACGGCCTCCCGAGCGCAGCATGCCGAAGAGCAGCCCGGTGAGCCGCGTGGCGACGGAGGCGGAGAGGTAGTCGTAGAGGCCCGCGGAGTAGACGAAGTCCAGGTCCGCGAAGGTCGCCTTGCCGGCGAGCAGCGCGCGCACCGAGCCGCAGTGGGGGCGCACCACGTCGAGCGGCTGGTGGTGGGAAATCTCCGCGAGGCTCAGCGGGTCCTGGTCGAACGCGATGAGTTCTTGGACGCGGCGCTCCCGCACGGCCGCGGAGGACTCGGCCTCGCGCAGGTGGCCACAGGCGACGGAGAGGATGCGCGCGCCCTGGGGAACGCGCTCGGCCGTCGCGTCGAGCGCGCGTGCTAGCAGCTCGCGGCGCTCCCGCACACTGACCGCGCTGGGTTGCTGGTGCATGTACCGGTAGACCTCCCGGCCCGCGTGGAGTTCGTCGGCGGCACGGTCCATGTACAGGTAGTCGATGAGGGCCGCGTCCCCCGCGTAGCCCCGAGGGCGCTCGAAGGCCCGCCGGGTGAAGGGACACTGGTGGACGAATGAGCGGAGCGGGTGCTTGCGCGCGGTGTCCGTGCAGAAGGACTTCCAATCCTCCTCGCTCCAGCGGCGCCGCAAGGTGAGCAGGCCCAGGTGGAGCGAGTGCATGTCCTGGTGCAGCACCTCGTCCTCGGCGGCCATCATCCGCTCGTGGATGCCATCGAGCCACCCTCGAGCTTCCGCGAGCGCCTCGTGGGCTGGACGCTCCGGGACGGGAATGACCAGTTGGTTGCGCTGGACTGAGGGGACAGGCGTTGGCCTCGGCGGGCGGGGCATCGTCTGGGGGTCGTGCATCGTCCAACACAACCCCGGGGGGGTATGTATGCACTTCCCACGAGAAGCGTTCTCGCCCGCCCGGTCCTGGAGGCGGGCATCCGAGCGCGCCCCCGGAGCCTTCCTTCCAGAGGTGCTCTTCAAAACGCAGCGAGTATTCGTATCCCGGCCCCGCTCACGCCACAGTCCCGCGCGCCTTCGGTCCTGCGTCTCCTGGAGCTGCCCATGACCTCGTGGTCCACCCTCTCGCGAGCACTCGTCACCCTCGCGGTCCTCCCCGCCCTGGCCCTGGCCCTCCCGCGCCCCAAGGCCCCAGCGAAGCGCTACACCGTCGAGCAGTTCATGCAGACAACGACGGTGTCCGGCGCGTCCTTCTCCTCGGACGAACAGCGGGTGCTCTACTCGTCGGACGAGACGGGCGTCTTCAACGTCTTCTCCGTACCGGTGAAGGGCGGCAAGCCCACCCAGCTCACCCGCGCGAAGGACGCCTCCCTCGCCGTCGGCTACTTCCCCACCGATGACCGCATCCTCTTCACCCGGGACACGAGTGGCCAGGAGCGCCCCCACCTCTACGTGCGCGCGCTGGACGGCCAGGAGCAGGACCTCACGCCGGGCGACAAGCACCGCGCGTCCTTCTTTGGCTGGAGCCACGACGACACCGCCTTCTACGTGCTCACCAACGAGCGCGACGAGCGCTTCCTGGACTTCTACCGCTACGACGCGAAGACCTACGCGCGCACCGTTCTCTACGCGGGAGACGGCGAGCACGTGCCGGCCGCCCTCTCCCCGGACGCGCGGTGGCTGGCGCTGGAGAAGTCGCGGACGCTGTCCGACAGCGACGTCTACCTCTTCAACGTCACCACGAAGGAGCGCCAGCACCTCACCGCGCACCAGGGCCCGGCCACCTGGAAGGCGGCGACCTTCGACCCGACGTCCTCCGCGCTGTACCTGCTCACCAATGAGGGCTCCGAGTTCACCCGCGTGGAGCGCCACGAACTCGCCACCGGGAAGCGCGAGTCAGTGGAGGCGCCCGCCTGGGACGCACTGTCCACGACGTTCTCCAAGCGCGGCGCCTTTCGCGTCACCCGCGTCAACGAGGACGGCCGCACCACGCTGCGCGTCCACGACGTGAAGGCCGGCAAGCCCCTGGCGCTCCCAGGGCTCCCCGAAGGCGCCATCTCCGACGTGGCGCTGTCGCGCGGCGAGAAGCGGATGGCCTTCCTGCTCGACGGAGACCGCGCGCCGGCCAACCTCTACGTGTTCGACTTCGCGACAAAGAAAGTCACGCGCCTGACGGACACGCTGAGCCAGGCGCTGGACGCGAAGGACCTGGTGGAGTCGGAGCGGGTGCGCTTCAAGTCCTTCGATGGGCTGGAGATTCCGGCGCTGCTCTACAAGCCCCACCCGGCCACCGCGAAAGCTCGCGCCCCCGCCATCGTCTTCGTCCACGGGGGACCGGGGGGCCAGTCCTCCAAGGGCTACAGCAGCTTCTTCCAGTTCCTGGTCCACCACGGCTACGTGGTGCTGGCCGTCAACAACCGGGGCAGCGAGGGCTACGGCAAGGCGTTCTTCGCGGCGGACGACCAGCAGCACGGCAAGGCGCCGCTCCAGGACTGCGTCGAGGCGAAGAAGTACCTGGCCGGCCTGCCCTACGTGGACGGCGAGCGCGTGGGCATCCTCGGCCCCAGTTATGGCGGCTACATGGTGCTCGCGGCGCTGGCCTTCCACCCGGACGTCTTCGCCGTGGGCGTGGACGCGTTCGGCATCACCGACTGGCTGAGCGCCCTGCGCGAGCTGCCACCCCACAAGACGGCGCTCCGCGAGGCGCTCTACCAGGAGATGGGCAACCCCGAGACGCAGGAGGCGATGCTGCGCGACATCTCCCCGCTGTTCCACGCGGAGAAGATTCGCAAGCCGCTGCTCATCATCCAGGGCGCCCATGACCCGCGCGTGCCCAAGGCGCGCACGGACACGTTCGTCGAGTCCCTCCGGAAGAGCACCACCCCCCTCGACTACCTTGTCCTCCCCGAGGATGGCCACGGGTTCAGCGGCAAGAAGAGTGAAGCGGAGACCTCCCTTCGTATCCTCTCCTTCCTGGATCAACACCTGCGGGGAAAGCCCTGAGACCGCTCACGGCGGCGGCGATGCAATGCGTCCTCCGGCCATTCGTGTAGAAAACCAGGCAGGCAATGAGCCAGCACCGGCTCGTGCGTGTCCCCCAGTGCGTCACCCCACCTCTGGAGTCCCCCATGTCGTCCTGGTCTTCCCTGTCGCGAGCGCTGGCCGCCGCGACACTCCTCCCCACCCTCGCGCTGGCCGCGCCCAGGCCGGAGCCGACCACCCCCGCGAAGCCGGGCGCGGTGCGTGAAACGGCGCGCCCGTCGAAGCACTACGCCATCGAGCAGTTCATGAAGACGACGCTGATTCGGGGCGCGTCCTTCTCCCCGGACGAGCAGCGGGTGCTCTACTCGTCCAACCAGACGGGCATCTACAACGTCTTCTCCGTGCCGGTGAAGGGCGGCAAGCCCACCCAGCTCACCCGCTCCACCACGGACAGCACCTTCGCCGTGGGCTACTTCCCCCAGGACGAGCGCATCCTCTTCACCAAGGACCAGGGCGGCAACGAGCAGCACCACCTCTACGTGCGCACGCCGGACGGCAAGGAGAAGGACCTCACGCCGGGCGACAAGCACCGCGCGTCCTTCTTCGGCTGGAGCCGCGACGAGTCCGCCTTCTACGTCCTCACCAATGAGCGCGACGAGCGCTTCATGGACCTGTACCGCTACGACGCGAAGACGTTCGAGCGCACCCTGCTCTACCAGAACGAGGGCGGCCTCGACGTGGGCGACGTGTCCCCGGACGAGAAGTGGCTCTCCCTGGGCAAGACCAACACCACGTCCGACAGCGACGTCTACCTCTTCAACGTCGCCACGAAGGAGAGCAAGCACCTCTCCCCCCACAAGGGCATCGCGACCTGGGAGTCGGCGACGTTCGACCCGACGTCCTCCTCGCTGTACCTCATCACCGACGAGGGCACCGAGTTCACCCGCGCGGTGCGCTACGTGCTCGCCACCGGGAAGATGGAGGACGTGGAGAAGACGGACTGGGACGTGATGTACACGTACTTCTCCAAGAATGGCGCGCTGCGCGTCACCGGCATCAACGCGGACGGCCGCACCGCCATCCGGCTGCACGACGTGAAGGCCGGCAAGCAGCTCGATTTGCCCAAGCTCCCCGAAGGCGACATCACCGGCGTGTCCATTGGCCGCAGTGAGAAGCGCATGGCCTTCCACCACAACGGGGACCGCTCTCCCAGCAACCTGTACGTCTTCGACTTCGCCACGAAGAAGGTCACCCGCCTGACGGACACCCTCAACCCGGAGATCGACGCCAAGGACCTGGTGGACGCCGAAGTGGTGCGCTTCAAGTCCTTCGACGGGATGGAGATTCCGAACATCCTCTTCAAGCCGCATCAGGCCACCGCGAAGCAGCAGGCGCCCGCGCTCGTGTGGGTCCACGGCGGCCCCGGCGGCCAGTCCCGCAAGGGCTACAACCCGATGATTCAGTACCTGGTCAACCACGGCTACGTGGTGCTGGCCATCAACAACCGGGGCAGCTCCGGCTACGGCAAGACGTTCTACACCGCGGATGACCAGAAGCACGGCAAGGAGCCGCTCCAGGACTGCGTCGAGGCGAAGAAGTACCTGTCCACCCTCCCGTACGTGGACGGCTCACGCGTGGGCATCATCGGCGGCAGCTACGGCGGCTACATGACGCTGGCCGCCCTGGCCTTCCAGCCCGATGTCTTCAACGTGGGCGTGGACATCTTCGGCGTGTCCAACTGGCTGCGCACGCTCAAGAGCATGCCGGCCCACTGGGAGTCGCGGCGTCAGGCGCTCTACCAGGAGGTCGGCAACCCGGAGACGCAGGAGGCGATGCTGCGCGAAGTCTCCCCCCTGTTCCACGCGGAGAAGATTCGCAAGCCGCTGCTCGTCATCCAGGGCGCCAATGACCCGCGCGTGCTGAAGGCGGAGTCGGACGAAATCGTCCAGGCCGTGCAGAAGAGCAAGGTCCCCGTCGAGTACGTCCTCTTCCCCGACGAGGGCCACGGCTTCACCAAGAAGAAGAACGAAGCGGAGGCCTACTCCCGCACCCGCGCGTTCCTGGACCAGTACTTGAAGAAGCCCGCCAACGCCCCGACGAACTGAGCCGTCCGGGTCCGGTACGCGCGCGGCATGGCGCGCACCGGCTCCGCCGCTTCATCCTCCTCCACGCCAACGTCCCGCAGCGCCTCCAGCACCGCGTCCATGGAGGCGAAGCGCTGCTCGGGCCGCTTCTCCAGACAGCGGCGCACCACGGCCTCCACGGAGGCGGGGATGGCCAGGTCCGGACGCAGCTCGCCAAAGCCCGGCACCGGCTCCTTGTGGTGCGCGAAGACCAGCTCCAGCGCATCCTCCGACTCGAAGGGCACGCGTCCCATCAGCATCTGGAACAGCACGACGCCCAGCGAATAGATGTCCCCGCGCGCGTCGGCGACTCCGCGCGCCCGCTCCGGCGCCATGTACGCGTGCGCGCCGTGGAACGAGCCGCTGCCCGTCAGGTCTGGCACGGAGAGCCGCTCGGACTCCGCGACGACGGGCCGCAGCCGTCCAAACCCCCGCACCTTCACGTGCGAGCACTCCCGCCCCGCCGCGTCCGTCACCAGCATGATGTAGGCCGGCGTCATGTCCCCGTGCACCACGCCCCGCCGGTGTGCCTGGCGCAGCGAGCGCCCCAGCCCCCGGGCCAGCTCCACCGCGCGCGCCCACGGCAGCGCCCCCGAGGTGAGTACGTGGGCCAGCGTGCGCCCCTCCAGCCACTCCTGGGTGACGTAGAGCGTGCCGTCGTCCGTCCTGCCCGCGTCCAGCACGGTGACGGTGTTGGGGTGGGCCAGCCTCGCGGCGACGCGGGCCTCCTGGAAGAAGCGCTGCCGCGCCTCCTGGTCCGTGAGTGGAGCACTCAACACCCGCAGCGCGACTTCCCGCTCCAACGGGAGGTGGAGGGCCCGGTACAGCCGCGCGGGGCCGCTGGGGCCCACGGCCTCCAACACCTGGAAGCGGCCGTGCAGCACCTGGCCGACGAGCGTGTCCACCCCCCACGAGGGTGGAGCCAGCGGGGTGGAATGGAGCTCGGTCTGCATGGTGGAATCTCCTCGGCACACTCCCAAGCGCTCGTCACGGCGGCGTCGAGCGCCCGTGACGGCCCCGACAACACGGCGCGACACCTGGACCCGGGGCCACGCCCTTCGACGCGGCCAGTACCGGTTCGGCGGCAGGGACGTCACTAGCCGGGGGGTCTGACATTCCTGGCGCTTCCGGACAGGCCGGGCGGACCTACCTCCCCCAAGGACATTGGAAGCGTCGGGTATCGGAGTGTCACCGGCTGGGGTTAGGATGCTGCGCCTTCGGAGCCGTCACCACCCATGCCATTCCAGATCAACGTTCACGCGCAGGACCGTATCCTCGAGGTCGTCTATCCCCCCCAGGTCACCTCGGCCGACCTGTCCGAGTATCTGACGGAGGTGAAGAAGGCGATTGTCGGGTTCGCGGGGGAGTGGTCCGCGCTGGTGGACCAGTCCCAGTTGAGGGTGATGCCCACGGACGTCGTGGCCTCCATGGCGGCGCTCAACGCGTACGCGCAGTTGCATGGGATGCAGCGCTCGGCGCGGGTCGTCACGGACGCCCCCTCCGGCCTCCAGGCGTGGCGCATGACGAAGCGGGCCATGCTGACCATCCCCACGCGAACGTTCGAGACGCGGCAGGAAGCCCTGGAGTGGCTGCGCAATCCGGACGCGGACTGAGCGTTGCCTCAGGGGGCCCTCTGCCCTCCACTGGCGGCTCCCTTATAGTGGCGACCCGCTCGTCCCCCGGGCGGGCATCGATCCATCATCAGGAGTCGTCTCCATATGCACAACACCCGGAATGGCGCCGCCAGGAAGCTTCTTGGCGCGCTGCTGTGTACCCTTGCCTTCACCGCCTGTCAGCCGGCCCCCGAGGCCGAGCCCGGCGAGGAGGCTCCAGCGACGGGGGCGGGCGAGCAGCCCGTGGTCTACGGCAACGACGACCGCAAGGACGTGTTCGAGCACACGAACGCCACGCTGAAGGCGCGGGCGGAGCAGGCCACCGTGGCGCTGATGTCCCCGTCGGACTTCAACGCCAGCAACCCCAACAACGTCACCTTCAATGGCCCGAACCTGGGCTCGTCCGAGAACCTCTGCACCAGCCAGCGCTTCCGGAGTGATCCAACGGCGGCCTGGTGCTCCGGCACGCTCATCGACGACGACCTGGTGCTGACGGCGGGCCACTGCGTCGAGAGCGCGGCCGAGTGCGGGGACACGCGCATCGTCTTCAACTACTACCGGACCGCCGCCAACACGCTGAAGACGGTGACGACGGCGGATATCTTCTCCTGCCAGTCCATCGTCGTGCGCAAGAAGTCGACGACGGGTGGGCGCGACCTGGATTTCGCCATCCTCAAGCTGGACCGCGCCGCGACGCCGCGCTTCACGCCCGCCCCTGTCCGGGCCGGCAACACCGCGCTGGCGACGGGCGCCAACGTGGCCGTCATCGGCTCCGGCAGCGGCATCCCCTTCAAGATTGACTCCGGCGGCTCGGTGCGCACGCCCCGCGCCAGCACGTTGGACTACTTCGTCGCCACCACGGACACCTTCGCCGGCAACTCCGGCTCGGGCGTGTACGAGACGGCGGAGCACACGCTGGCGGGCATCCTCGTGCGCGGTGACGAGGACTACATCGGCAGCGGAAGCTGCAACGTCGTCAACACCTGCACGGAGACGGGCTGCAACGGCGAGGAAATCACCTACGTGAGCAACGCCATCACCGCGCTCTGCCAGGCGACCACCAACGCCCGGCTGTGCGGCTCCGGTCCTCCGCCCACGGGCGGCAGCAACTTCACCTTCTCCGCGAGCGCCACCGCCAGCGCCACCACCAACACCACCAACAAGACGGTGGCCCTGACGGCCGGTCAGAAAATCACCCTGGGCACCTGCGGCGTCACCGGCGCCGCCGTGACGGGTGACTCCTACCTGCGCCTGTTCGGCCCCAGCGGCACCGAGGTCGCAAGCAACGACGATGGCTGCGGCGGCCGGGGCTCCAACCTGAGCTTCACCGCGACGCAGGCGGGCAACTACGAGGTCCGCGCCGGCTGCTACTCCTCCGGCGCCTGCTCCGGCACCGTGGCCTGGACGCTGGAGGGCGGCGGCACCGGCCCCGCGCCGTCGAGCGGCTCCTTCGCGTACACCGCCAGCGCCACCAACAGCGCGCAGACGGGCACCACGAACCAGGGCATCACCGTGGCCGCCGGCCAGAGCATCTCCTTCGGCACCTGCACCGTGACGGGCGCCGCCGGCACCGGCGACACCTTCCTGCGCCTGTACAACAGCGCGGGCCAGCAGGTGACGAGCAACGACGACTCCTGCGGCTCGCTGTCCTACGCCAACTACACCGTGCCCGCGGGCGCGGGCGGCACCTACCAGGTCCGCGCGGGCTGCTTCGGCAACTCCTCCTGCGGCGGCACCGTGGCGTGGACCGTCCAGTAACGCATCCGTCCTGATTCACGGCCTCTCGCGGGCGGTCCGGGAAGCCGGGCCGCCCGTTTTCGTCTTCCGGACACCCCCACCCCCCAGGTCACGGA